>DETV01000007.1 GCA_002361775.1 Eubacterium sp. UBA3279 | reverse complement strand
TGTGCATAGACTAATGTATAATAAGTCTAAAGAAAAAAGAAAGTATCCTGGAATGTTCGACATACCCCTTATTTTTGAACCTACATTTACGTTTATGGGATTCCTATATCATTGATTGGATGTCAGGCCGTCATTACGCAGCGGAAGACAGAAGAGATATTGCGGTCACCCACCTAGCATCCGCTAGGCGTCAAAAAAAGGTCAACGGCATTCCGGGACTACGAAAGATAAACAAGAGAGTCATTTATATGGCTCTCTTTCATGGTTAAGGGAGGTTTTTTATGAGTGTAGAAAGACAGAATTTTGGGAAAACAAAGGATGGGCAGGAGATTTCCTTGTATACGGTAACTAACAATCAGGGTATGGTGATGAAGGTTACCGATTTTGGTGCAATTTTGGTAAGCGTTTTAGTGAAAGACAAAGATGGAGAATATAAAGATGTGGTACTGGGATATGATCATGGGGAAGATTATCAGGTGAATGCTCCCCACTTCGGTTCTACTATTGGAAGAAACGGAAATCGTATCGATCAGGCAGCTTTTGTATTAAATGGGAAAAAGATTCAGTTGACGCCCAATGAAAATGGAAATAATCTTCACAGTGGTCCGGACGGTTTTGAATTTATGATGTGGGATGCCAGTCCTTTTGAGAATGGTGTGGCTTTCCATCATACAAGTCCTGATGGGGAACAGGGATTTCCTGGTAATTTTGAGATTACTGTGACGTATACATTGACAGAAGATAACAGTGTGGATATTCATTACGAGGGAACTTGTGATCAGGATACTGTGGCAAATATGACCAATCACAGTTATTTTAATCTGGGCGGAGATGATTCCGGACTGGTTTATGACCAGATTGTTCAGCTTCATGCTTCTTATTATACTCCTGTGATTGATTTCAAATCTATTCCTACTGGTGAGATCGCTCCGGTTGCAGGAACACCTATGGATTTTACAACGCCAAAAGCTATCGGAAAAGAAATCGATGCTGATTTTGAACAGTTGAAGCTTACAGGGGGATATGATCACAACTTTGTTTTGGATAAAAAAGAAGGAAAGATGGACTGGATGGCAAAAGTATATTGCGAAAAAACCGGTATTCATCTGGAAGCTTTCACTGATTGTCCTGCAGTTCAGTTCTATACCGGTAATTTTATCGAGTCTGAACAGGGTAAAAATGGAGTGGTTTATGAAAAACGGACAGGATTCTGTCTGGAATCTCAGTATTGTCCAAATGCAGTAAATGATGCTCATTTTGCACAGCCATTTTTGAAAGCGGGAGAAAAATACGATACGAGAACGGTATTTAAATTTTATTTGTAATCATTTTATGAATTGTTCTGGTATGCTCTGTACATTTTCGGATGTGCGGAGCATTATTTTTGTGAAAAAACATATACTAGGTTATGATGAAAAATGACAGAAATGAATGGAATTATGTGTTTTTGGTAAAGGCTTTTGTTCTGATCATCGGAATGATGGCCCTTGTTCTGGGAAGGAAGGAAAAACATTTATACCAGGAATTTGAAGAGGGTATTTTGCGGGAGCAAAAAGAACGGAGTATTTCCGAGGTGGAAATAGTGAACGAGGGCGAAAAAGTACAGTCTCAGAGTAAGGAAAGAAAGGAGGAGACTGCTGCCATTTCGTTGGAAATTCCTTCTGCTATTCGTGTGCTTTTAACAGATAACACACAATCCGGGTATGTGCATGAGGATGTAGTACTGTTTTCCTCCGGGGGTATTCAGATCACCGGAGATTTGGAACAGGAGTTTCCTCCCGGAGAAGAGATAAATATAAAAGATATTCTTACTACAGGCTGTATCAGGGTACAGGGGAAAGAAAAGGAAGGGACAATTACAGTCTCTTCACTGGAAAAAAATGAGGGATTGCCAGCTTATGAAGGTGTGTTGGAAATTCTGTGCGTGCCGGGAGGCTTTCGTTTGATCAATGAAGTAGATCTGGAGACTTATCTGAAATATGTGGTTCCCAGTGAGATGCCATCCGGTTATCCTTTGGAAGCTTTAAAAGCCCAGGCAGTCTGTGCCAGAACGTATGCCGTCAGTCAGATAAGGGAGGGAAGACTGCAGGATTATGGGGCTGACGTGGATGATACGGTCTCTTTTCAGGTGTACCATAATATTTCCCGGCAGGAGTCTACAGATCAGGCAGTGGAGGATACCCGGGGGCAGATCATGTGCTGGCAGGGAGAACCGGTGCAGGCTTATTTTTTTTCCACCTCCTGCGGATATACCAGTACGGATGAAGTATGGGATACACAGGAGACGGCGCCGTATCTGAAAAGTGTTTCTGTATCTTCCAAAACCGTAGAGGCGGTGGCTTCCGGACAGGACAGCGGCAGAAATACCGGATTTACGGAAGAAGCGTTTCGACAGTTTATCTGTGGGATACAGGAGGATGATTTTGAAAAAGAGGAATCCTGGTATCGTTGGCAAATAACTTTTCCCATAGAAAAACTGCAGTCTGAATGTAGGGAAAGATTTCCTCAGATTGGTAAACTTAAGGGGTTTCAGGTGATAAAGCGTTCTGAGGGAGGAGGAGTGAGGGAACTGGTTCTGACGGGAGAAGATGGGAAAGAGAGTATTTGCAATGAATATGATATACGAGATTTTTTCTCGCCGAAAGATATACCGATCCGCTGTGTGGACGGAAAAGAGCGGGGAAATATGAAAATTTTGCCCAGCAGCTATTTTGTCATTGATGAAGTATATGAGGAAGAACAACTGACTGGTTTTACAATTACAGGGGGAGGATATGGTCATGGTGTGGGAATGAGTCAGAATGGAGCAAAATATCTGGGAGAAACGGGGCGAAGCTGGAAAGAAATTCTTCAGTTATTTTATAAAGATATAACCATCGAAGGAATAAAAGAATAAATTCTTCTGTTGTATTGTGGGATTATTGGGAATAACTTGCAAGGAGAAGGAAAAAATAGTATGATGTATGGATAATAAAATATGTTTAGGAAGGAAAATAGAATGAAAAAGTATCTGAAAATCATTTTTGGTTTTATGGATCGTCTCAAGGAAGACCATGTGGGTGCTTTTGCTGCTCAGGCCGCCTATTTTATTTTGTTGTCCTTTATTCCTTTTCTTATGCTGCTTCTTACGCTGATCCAGTATATTCCTCCGATCAGTGACCAGAAGATGGTTACAGATATGTTGCTTCAGATTATGCCGGATACGGGAGAGTTTCGTAATTTTCTTTTGGGTATAGTATCAGAGGTATATGCCAAGGGAACAGCAGTTGTACCGGTATCAGCAATTTTTACTCTGTGGAGTGCGGGGAAAGGAATAAAAGCCCTCACAGATGGAGTGAACGCTATTTACCATGTGGACGAAACAAGAAATTATCTGGTTACAAGGCTCCGATCCGCAATTTACACGCTGTTTTTCATTGTGGCGGTAATTGGAAGCCTGGTATTACTGGTATTTGGTAACAGTATTCAGAAATTACTTACAAAATATATTCCTATGTTGGGGAGAATCACAGCGTACATTATTGGGATGCGAACTGTGATTTCGGTTTGTATTCTGATTCTTATTTTTCTTATGATTTATAAATTTCTTCCCAACAGAAAGGCCAGTTTAAAATACCAGATTCCGGGAGCGGTAAGTTCGGCAGTTGCCTGGTCTTTGTTTTCTCTTGGATTTTCCATTTACATTGATGTGTATGATGGATTATCTAATATGTACGGAAGTCTGACCACGTTGATACTGATTTTGTTGTGGATGTATTTTTGTATGTATATTATTTTGATCGGAGCAGAGATCAATGCGTATTTTGAGGATCGTTTTCGAAAACTTCATCAGATGGCTGCGGAAAGGATACGTGCAGAGTATCGGGAATTTCTGGAAGGGTTTCGTGATGATGAAGTGAAGGAAAAAGAGGAAAACGAAGAACCAGATAAAAAAACTTGACAGACTATAAAAATGTGGGTAGAATAAACGGTGATAGATAAATGCTGTGAAGGTGTCAGTAGATATATATTTTCTTTCAGAGAGAGAGGGTCATCGGCTGTAAGCCCTTTTAAGTTCAGATATATATTGAGATTCCCACCGGAGCTTCATCCCTGAAGAGATAGTAGGGGATGGCGTCAGAACGCGTTAAGTTCAGCCAGAGTGTCCGGAGTGTATCCGGGAATCAGGGTGGTACCGCGAGATTATACCTCGTCCCTCTATGTGAGCGTAGAGAGACGAGGTTTTTTTGTAGCTGTTTGCGCGGCATTGTGAGGCGTATTACTGTGAGCAAAATCAACAGGAATGTTTTTTGTTTACAGAAACAAGGGATCACAGAGAATTTCACAGAATAAGAAAAGAAAAAGGAGAATGGTCATGAGCAATAGTATAAAAGAAACTTTGCAGGCAATTCTGGACGAGGCTTCTGAAAAAATTCAGCAGTCAGATGCCCTGGACAAATTAAATGATGTCAGAGTCAGCTTTCTTGGAAAGAAGGGTCAGCTTACTTCTGTATTGAAAAGTATGAAAGATGTGGCGCCGGAGGATCGTCCCAAGGTAGGACAGATGGTAAATGAGGTACGCGCCAATATCGAATCCATGATGGAAGAGACAAAATCCCGTCTGGAAAAAGAAATCAGAGAGGCAAAACTGGCAGCGGAAGTGATTGATGTTACACTTCCTGCAAAAAAAGCAAATGTAGGCCACCGTCATCCCAACACCATCGCCCTGGAAGAAGTGGAGAGAATTTTTATCGGTATGGGATATGAAGTGGTAGAAGGTCCGGAAGTAGAATATGCAGATTATAACTTTACAAAATTAAATATTCCGGAAGATCATCCGGCAAGAGATGAGCAGGATACCTTCTTTATCACAGACAGTATCCTTCTTCGCTCTCAGACTTCCCCTGTTCAGGCGAGAACTATGGAAGAGGGAAAACTTCCCATTCGTATGATTGCTCCGGGACGTGTTTTCCGTTCTGATGAAGTGGATGCTACGCATTCCCCGTCTTTCCATCAGATCGAGGGTCTGGTTATTGATAAACATATTACCTTTGCAGATTTGAAAGGTACTCTGGAAGAATTTGCGAAAGAATTATTTGGACCGGAGACAAAAACAAAATTCCGTCCTCATCATTTCCCATTCACAGAACCCAGCGCTGAGGTGGACGTTTCCTGCTTTAAATGTGGAGGTTCCGGTTGCCGTTTCTGTAAAGGTTCCGGTTGGATAGAGATTCTGGGCTGTGGTATGGTTCATCCTCATGTACTGGAAATGTGTGGTATTGATCCGAAAGAATACACAGGATTTGCTTTTGGTGTAGGTCTGGAGCGAATTGCCCTTTTGAAATATGAGATCGACGATATGCGTCTTCTGTATGAAAATGATTACAGATTCTTAAAACAGTTCTAGGAGGAAGAGGATTATGAATACATCATTATCATGGATTAAAATGTTTGTCCCGGATCTGGATGTGACTGCACAGGAATATACAGATGCTATGACATTGTCCGGAACAAAGGTGGAAGGCTATGAGAAGCTGGATGCT
The DNA here is from genome assembly GCA_002361775.1 of Eubacterium sp. UBA3279. Classification (GTDB taxonomy): domain Bacteria; phylum Bacillota; class Clostridia; order Lachnospirales; family Lachnospiraceae; genus Oliverpabstia. The sequence continues at coordinate 14,957 of DETV01000007.1, read as the reverse complement.
GATCTGGAAAATATTGTAATTGGTCAGATTGAAAAAATTGAAAAACATCCGGATGCAGATAAATTGATTATCTGTCAGGTGAACGTAGGAGATAAAGTGACTCAGATCGTTACCGGCGCTCCCAATGTAAAAGAGGGGGATAAGGTTCCGGTGGTACTTCCCGGAGGAAGAGTTGCCGGAGGTCATGACGGTAAAAAAACTCTCGGAGGAGTGAAGATTAAAGAGGGTAAATTAAGAGGCGTGGATTCTTACGGAATGCTCTGCTCCATAGAGGAACTGGGTTCTACAAGAGAAATGTATCCGGAAGCGCCGGAATATGGAATTTATATTTTCCCGGAAGATGCAGTTGTGGGAGAAAGCGCCATCAAAGCACTGGGACTGGAAGATGTGGTTTTTGAATATGAGATCACATCGAACCGTGTAGATTGTTACAGTGTATTGGGAATTGCCAGAGAGGCAGCAGCTACTTTTGGCAAAGAATTTGTTCCTCCTGTAGTAAAAGAAACCGGAAATGATGAAAAAGTTGAAGATTACGTGAAAGTAAGCGTGGAAGATAGGAATCTTTGTACTCGTTATTGCGCAAGGGTTGTAAAAAATATTAAAATCGGCCCTTCTCCAAAATGGATGCAGAGATGTCTGGCTGCAAATGGTATTCGTCCTATCAATAACCTGGTGGATATCACCAATTATGTAATGGAAGAGTACGGTCAGCCTATGCACGCTTACGATCTGGATAAAATTGCAAATCATGAGATTGTAGTTCGTTGTGCAAAAAAAGATGAAAAGTTTGTCACTCTGGATGGTCAGGAACGCACCATGGATGAAAATGTGCTGATGATCTGCGACGGTGAAAAACCGGTAGGTATTGCAGGTATCATGGGCGGTGAAAATTCCATGATAACAGATGATGTACACACCGTATTGTTTGAAGCAGCCTGCTTTGACGGACCAAACATTCGTCTGTCTGCAAAAAGAATAGGACTTCGTACCGATGCTTCCGGTAAATTTGAAAAGGGATTAGATCCGAATAACGCTCAGGCAGCAATTGACCGCGCCTGCCAGTTGATGGAAGAATTGGGCGCCGGTGAAGTTGTAGGCGGTATGGTAGATGTGTACAGCAAGAAAAAAGAACCTGTAAGAGTTCCTTTTGAGCCGGAAAAGATTAATGATCTTCTGGGAACAGAGCTTTCCAGAGAACAGATGCTTTCTTATCTGGAAAAAGTGGAACTGGCTTATGATGAAAACACAAATGAAATTGTAGCGCCCACATTCCGTCATGATATTTTCCGAACAGCAGATATTGCGGAGGAAGTGGCAAGATTTTATGGTTATGACAATATTCCTACCACATTGCCAAAGGGAGAAGCTACCACAGGTAAATTACCATTTAAGCTTCGGATTGAAGAGGTAGCAAGGGATGTGGCAGAATACTGTGGATTTTCTCAGGGATATTGCTATTCTTTTGAAAGCCCCAAGGTATTTGAAAAGCTTCAGATTCCCGAGGGAGATGAGCTGAGAAATGCAATTACTATTTCCAATCCTCTGGGAGAAGATTTCAGTATTATGAGAACTATTTCTCTGAACGGTATGCTGACTTCTCTGGCAACAAATTATAACAGAAGAAATAAAAATGTTCGTCTTTATGAGTTGGGAAATGTATATCTTCCAAAATCACTGCCGTTGACAGAACTGCCAGAGGAACGTATGATGTTTACTCTGGGAATGTATGGAGACGGAGATTTCTTTGATATGAAAGGTGTGGTAGAAGAGTTCTTCGATCAGGTAGGTATGCATAAGAAAGTGGATTACGATCCAAAAGCAGGTAAAACATTTCTCCATCCTGGACGTCAGGCTCTCATCTGTTATGAAGGTAATGTGATTGGTTATCTGGGAGAAGTTCATCCTGCAGTAGCTGATACTTATGGAATCGGTACAAGAGCGTATGTGGCAGTGCTAGATATTCTGAATGTGGTGAAACATGCTACTTTTGACAGAAAATATGAAGGAATTGCTAAATTCCCGGCTGTTAACCGTGACATTTCCATGGTAGTACCCAAGGAAGTTATGGTAGGACAGATTGAACATATGATTGCGCAGAGAGGCGGAAAAATCCTGGAAAATTATGAACTCTTTGATATTTATGAGGGAAGCCAGATTCAGGAGGGTTATAAATCTGTAGCATACTCTATTACTTTCCGCTCGAAAGAGAAAACATTGGAAGAGGCAGAAGTAACCAGCGCTATGAAGAAGATTCTCAATGGTCTGGAAAGTCTGGGAATTCAGCTTCGTCAGTGATAAAGATGTAAATTGTCTTTGGGAGAATAAAAGTAAATGAGAATATATATTATCAGACACGGGGAAACGGTCTGGAATACCCAGGGGCGTCTGCAGGGCAGAGCGGATATCGAATTAAATGAAAATGGTATCCGTCTTGCCCAGGTCACTGCCGGGGGAATGAAAGACATATCCTTTGATCTGGCAATTTCCAGTCCTCTGAAGCGGGCAGTGGACACGGCGAAGATTGTCTGCGCCGGAAAAAATGTGCCGCTGATTACCGATGAGAGAATCCAGGAGATTACTTTTGGAGAATGGGAAGGTCTATGCTGCCGGAAGGATAATTATGAAATACCATCTAAAGATTTCCCCAATTTTTTCAAAGATCCCTTTGCTTATGAGCCGCCGGCGGGAGGAGAATCCATAGCTCAGGTTCTGGAAAGAACGAAATCATTTTATGAAGAACTTATTTCCACACCGGGGTATCAGGATAAAACCATTCTGATCGCTTCCCATGGATGTGCCAGCAGAGCTTTGTTGTATCATATGATCGAGGGAGAACACAGTTTTTGGCTGGATCATGTTCCTGCCAATTGTTCGGTTTCCATTGTAGATATTCAGGATGGAAAACCGGTGATTGTGGAATTGGATAAGGTGTATTATGATGCCGGGGATATTGTGGATTTTTATGGAACCGGGATGAGATAAGAAATAATTAAAAAAACCAGAACAGGATGATAAAGTCCCGTTCTGGTTTTTTGCGATATTTTATTCTGTCAGTTTAGCCAACTCTTCATAGAAGTTGGGATAGGAGATATTTACGCAGTCGGCCCGCAGCAGTTGGGTGGTCCCTTCGGCAGCCAGTCCGGCAACAGCGAAAGACATGGCGATACGGTGATCCAGTCGGCTGTCAATAACAGCTCCATGCAGAGGTTTTCCTCCGTGAATGATCATTCCGTCTTCTGTTTCTTCAATATCACATCCCATGGCCGTGAGTTCATCTACCATGATACGCAGTCGATTGGATTCTTTTACTTTCAGTTCTTCTGCGTTCCGGATGATTGTTGTTCCTTCTGCACAGGCTGCCAGAATGGCAATGATGGGAATCTCATCGATCAATGTGGGAATCAGCTCTCCTTCAATTACAGTGCCGTGAAGAGAACTGTGACGAACAAGAAGATCTGCTGTGGGTTCGCCTCCGGTAGTGGTGGAATTCAAAAGTTGAATATCTCCTCCCATATCTTTACATACCCGAAGAATGCCATCTCTGGTAGGATTAATTCCCACATGCTTTATAAGAACTTCTGAACCGGGAACCAGAAGAGCTGCGGCAATGAAATAAGCAGCAGAAGAGATATCCCCGGGAACAGAGATGTCAGCTCCGTGTAGCGTGGGCTCCGGCTGTATTGTGGCTGTGGTCTGATGTGAAGTAATCTTGGCGCCAAAATGTGCCAGCATCAGTTCTGTGTGATTTCTGGAAAGGAAGGGTTCTGTAACACTGGTGGGAGCATCTGCGTAGAGACCTGCCAGAAGAACACAGGATTTTACCTGGGCAGAGGCCACAGGCGAATCGTAATGGATGCCATGAAGAGAGTGTCCCTGAATTTTCAAAGGAGCACAGTTATTTCCCCGGATACTTTCAATGGAAGCGCCCATCTGGGAAAGGGGAGTGATAATCCGTCCCATAGGGCGGCTTTGAATCGAAGCATCTCCTGTCAGGCAGGAAGTAAAGTTTTGCCCCGCCAAAATTCCGCTGATCAGCCTTGTGGTGGTACCACTGTTGCCTGCATCCAGATAATCGGCAGGAGGCAGAAGACCATGGAGTCCTTTTCCGTGAACTATAATTTCTGAAGGTGTATTTTCGATGACAATTCCCATCTTCTGAAAACAGGAAATGGTGGAAAGACAATCTGCACCCTGTAAAAAATTAGTGACTCGGGTGGTTCCATGAGAAATAGCGCCAAACATAACTGCCCGGTGGGAAATAGATTTGTCACCGGGGACAGTAATTTCTCCCCGTAAAGGGGAAGAAGGTTTCCGAAATTCCATAGTCATTACCTCCTCGTGCTTATGGTTTTTGTATATTATAATTTCTTTCAATCAAAACTGTTTCTGCTTTCAGACAAGCTTCTTCCTCGTAAAATTCGATACGAAGAACCCCTTCTTCAAATTCCCTGTTATGTATGATTCCGATATTTTTTATATTGATGTTATTCATTGCCAATAGTGTGGCGATTGTTGCAATTCCGCCAGCTTCATCATATATATCGCAGTAAATGGCATATATTTTTTCTATAGCGCCCTTGGTAGAATAGGGGATAGAATCCCGATAATCTTTGGCGTTGCTGAAAAGCTGATAAATATCAGAAGTTTCTTCATTGTCAATCCAGTATTTTGCCTGTACGATCAGTCGTATATATTCATCCAATACCCGGGAAATCATTTCTTTATTTTCCTGGCAGATCTGCTGCCACATGGTAGGTGATGAAGAGGCAATACGGGTAATATCTTTAAAACCGCCGGCAGCGATCAGTTTCATATTTTCCTCGGGAGTGTCCATTTTCTGGATGGCATTCACCAGAGTAGAAGCGATTATATGTGGAAGGTGACTGACAGCCGCTGTAATATAATCGTGTTCTTCGCAGGTAAGTACCAGGGGGATGGCTCCCAGGGAAGTGATCAGTTCCATAAAATCTGTGAGACGGATAATATCAATTTCACCACCGGGAGTCAGGATATAGTAGGCATTTTCAATAAGAAAATCTGTGGCATTTTCATATCCTGTTTTTTCGGATCCGGCCATAGGATGTCCGCCAATAAAATTACCATCCAGATGAAGGTCCTGAACAGCTTTATGTATTTCTCCTTTTACGCTTCCCACGTCCGTAATAATACAATCCGGCGCCATATGGTCTTTTAGCCAGGATAAATATGCGATATTATCATTTACAGGAGCGCAAAGGAAGATATAGCGGCATTTCTGAAAATTGGGATCTTCTTTTGTACATTTTATATCTACCACCCCTTCGGCCACAGCCTGATCCAAGGTGGCTTCTGTGCGGGTATAGGCGCAGATTTCCACCTGTGGGAAAAATCGCTTCAAAGACTTGGCAATAGAACCGCCAATCAGTCCAAGACCAATAAATCCAACGCAAAAATGTTCTTCCATGATAAATAATCCTTTCTCCTTATCACAGTGTTATCTGAAGTTTTCTGTCTGCCAGTTGGATATAAGCTTTCATCTCGTGCATCAGTTCATCAAATTGTGAGAAAGTGAGAGATTGGGGACCGTCAGACAGAGCGTGGGCCGGATCGTTATGGACTTCGATCATTAATCCATCTGCTCCACAGGCGATAGCGGCTTTTGCCAGAGGAGGTACGTAAGCGGCCACTCCGGTGGCATGACTGGGATCTACGATAACAGGCAGATGGGTTTTGGAACGAATCACCGGCACAGCGCTCAGATCCAGTGTGTTTCTGGTAGTGGTTTCATAAGTACGGATCCCTCGTTCGCAAAGGACAATATTGGAATTGCCTTCCGCCATAATGTACTCTGCGGCGTTGAGCCATTCGTCGATGGTGGCTGCCAACCCTCTCTTTAAGAGTACGGGAAGACCGGAACGGCCTGCTTCTCTGAGCAGCTGAAAGTTCTGCATATTTCTTGCGCCGATCTGGATCATATCAACGTATTTTGCGGCAGCTTCAATCGCTTCTTCACTGATTACTTCACAAATAGTAGCCAGACCAGTTTCTTTTTTTGCTTCTTCCATATATCGGAGCCCTTCTTCTTCCAGACCCTGGAAGGAGTAAGGGGAAGTTCTTGGCTTATAAGCGCCTCCACGGACAAACTGGGCGCCGGCTTTTTTTACTGCCCGGGCAATTTCCATAAGCTGTTCTTCTGTCTCTACTGCACAGGGTCCTGCCATGATGGTAAGTGTGTCCGGACCAATCTCATAATTTCCCACTTTAATTCTGGAAGCCTGGGGATGAAACTTCTTATTGGTCAGTTTATAACTTTCTGTGATGGGAACAATTTTATCCACATAGGGCATAACTTCAATATTCTGGTTGTTAAGCTTTCTTTTGTCTCCCACAACGCCGATAATAGTAACCTGTTCGCCCTGGGACAGATGAGTCTGCAGACCCTTGGAACAGATTATCTGGGTTATAGATTGAATTGCACTTTCCGGTGCATTTGGTTTCATTACTATGATCATATACGTATCCTCATATTTTCTTATTTTATGTGTTTTAGTATCCGGTAACGGTAAAACTGAATTGTTACGATAGGTTTTATTGTAAAGCAGAGAAAGAAAAAAGTCAATAATTTATCGCTTTAAAGCGAAAAACAAGCCGTAAAAAGGGTAAAATGACTAAAATTGTTCGAATTTATCAAAAAATTAGTGAAAAAGATTCAGACGAGAAGAAAGAAATGCAGAAAATAATTGTCAATATTTGATAAATTACTTGAAAAATACATAAAGTTTTAGTAAGATATATACATACAAAAAATTTGGAGGTATTACATATGGACGTTTTTAGAACAGACCGAATAAGAAATGTAGTGCTGCTTGGACATGGCGGAGCAGGAAAGACTACACTGACAGAAGCTATGGCTTATCTTTCAGGTATTACAAATCGACTGGGTAAGGTAGCAGATGGAAATACCATCAGTGATTTTGATAAAGAGGAAATTAAACGTAAATTCTCAATCAGTACCTCTACCGTGCCAATTCAGTGGGATAAGGTAAAAATTAATATTTTAGATACTCCTGGTTTCTTTGACTTTGTAGGAGAAGCAGAAGAAGCAGTAGCTGCCGCTGATGCAGCGGTGATCGTGGTTTCCGGTAAAGCAGGCGTACAGGTGGGAACACAGAAAGCATGGGAGTTGTGCGAAAAATATAAACTGCCCCGCATGATTTTTGTAACAGAGATGGATATCGATAATGTAAGTTATCGTCAGGTAGTGGAAGATCTGACGGAACTTTACGGAAAACGTATTGCACCTCTTCATATGCCGATTCGTGAAAATGAAAAGTTCGTGGGATATATCAATATTGTTAAGAATAAAGGCCGCAGATATATTGACAGAGACAGAAAAGAAGAGTGTCCGATCCCTGATTATTCTAAAGAGTATCTGGAGAAATACAGAGAGATTCTTCTGGAAGCAGTTGCTGAGACCAGTGAAGAATTTATGGATCGTTATTTTGAAGGAGATGAATTCTCAGTAACTGAAATTTCTGCAGCGCTGGCTATGTGTGTAGGCGATGGAAGTATTGTTCCTGTATGTATGGGATCTCCTGTGAATCTGCAGGGTGTAAAGATTCTTCTGGATGATATCTGTGGATATTTCCCAAGTCCAAACCAGAGAGAGCGGGCTGGTATCATTAAGAGTACCAGTGAAATTTTTGAGGCAAATTACGATTTTACGAAAGCAAAATCTGCTACTGTATTTAAGACAATCGTAGATCCTTTCCTGGGAAAATATTCTCTGTTAAAGGTATGTTCCGGTGTTATTAAATCAGGAGACGTACTTTATGATGTGGATCAGGATGTGGAAGTGAAACTGGGTAAATTATATGTAATGGAAGGTTCCAGACCTGTAGAGGTGACTGAACTTCATGCCGGAGATATTGGCGCTGTGGCAAAATTAAATGAGCTGCGTACCGGTGACAGTCTGGCTACAAAGGCAGTACCGGTTATGTATGGAAAACCGGAGATTTCCACTCCTTATACATGCAAACGGTATAAAGCTGTGAATAAAGCTGATATGGACAAGATTTCTCAAGCGCTGTCTAAAATGTGCCAGGAAGATCTTACAATGAAGATTGTGAATGATTCTGCTAACCATCAGACATTGCTTTATGGTATGGGAGATCAGCATATCGATGTTATTGTCAGCAAATTGCAGGAACAGTATAAAGTAAATGTGGAAATTTCCAAACCGAAAGTTGCTTTCCGTGAAACAATCCGTAAAAAATCTGATATTGATAAAAAATATAAGAAACAGTCCGGTGGTCATGGACAGTATGGTCATGTAAAGATGACATTCGAACCTTCCGGCAATCTGGAGGAAGCTTATGAGTTTGAACAGATTGTTGTGGGCGGCGCCGTTCCGAAGAACTATTTCCCGGCAGTAGAAAAGGGATTACAGGAATCTGTAGTATCAGGACCTTTGGCTGCTTATCCGGTAGTAGGTGTGAAAGCGGTATTGTATGATGGATCTTATCATCCGGTGGATTCTTCCGAGATGGCATTCAAAACAGCTACCCGCATGGCATTCAAAGATGGTTTTCTGGCAGCTTCTCCTATCCTTCTGGAGCCTATCGTAAATATGAAAGTACGTGTTCCGGATAAATTTACAGGAGATGTTATGGGAGATCTGAATAAACGCCGTGGCCGTGTTCTGGGTATGAATCCGGACAGAGACGGATATACTGTTATTGAAGCAGATGTTCCGGAACTGGAGATTTATGGATATTCCACAGTACTTCGTTCTATGACAGGCGGCGCAGGTGATTTCTCCTATACATTTGTCCGCTACGAGCAAGCTCCTTCTGATGTTCAGGAAAGAGAAATTGCAGCAAGAGCAAGTAAACTGGATTCCGGTGAAGAATAAAATACACAAGTATTAAGAATGTATAAAATAAATGGGCGGGGACTTGACTATTTCAGGTTCCTGCCCTATATTCTTCTATAATTGTTTGGAAACTTCGGGACACGAACAAAATAATCCCGCAGATGCGGAAAAGAAACGGAGAAGGATATGAAGAAAATGAAAACAAAGATTCTGTTGGTTTTAGCATTATTATTGCTGGCTGGTATTTACTATTATGTGACTTTGCCGGCGATTAATATTCACTCCACAGGATTCTGGGTATTTATTGTAGCAGTTGTTGTGATTTTACTGGCGTTGTACGCGGCTAAAAAGAGAATCAATACGGTTCAGGAAATAAAACAGAGCAAAATAATGAAGACGGGAATAACCGTTATTCTGGCCATTGTTCTTGTATACCTGATTGGAGCAGTATTATCTTCTCCTATTGTAAATGCAAAGAAATACAGAAATTTGCTGGATATAGAAGAGAGAGATTTTACTGAAGATATCCAGCCCTCCGATTTTAACAAGATTCCTCTGTTGGATAAGGAAAGCGCTGCTCTTTTGGGAAACAGAAAAATGGGAAGTATGGTAGATATGGTTTCTCAGTTTGAAGTGAGCGATCTCTATTCCCAGATAAATTATAATGGAAAACCGGTTCGTGTAACCCCATTGGTTTATGCCAGCCCTGTAAAATGGTTTACTAATCAGGAGGAGGGTATACCGGCCTATATTATGATTGATATGGCTACGGAGGATACTACGCTGGTAAATCTGGAAAAGCCGATCAAATATTCTCAGGCAGAATATTTTAACCGTAATATATACAGACATTTACGTTTCCGTTATCCTACTTACATTTTTGATCAGTTGAGTTTTGAGATAAGCGATGATGGAACTCCTTATTGGATTTGTCCGGTGAAAAAGTTCGAAATCGGTCTTTTCGGTGGTCAGACTATCGGACGGGTAGTTATTTGTAATGCTCAGACAGGAGAATGTCAGGATTATGCATTGAAAGATTGTCCTACCTGGGTGGACAGAGCGAATCCGGCTGATCTTTTGATACAGTTGTATAACTATCATGGAACTTTGATCAATGGATATATCAACAGTATTTTCGGACAGAAAGGCTGTCTGAAATCTACAGATGGATTTAATTATCTTGCAATGGAAGATGATGTCTGGGTATATACCGGAGTAACTTCCGTAAGCGGAGACCGCTCTAATGTGGGATTTGTATTGATGAATCAGCGTACAAGAGCAACCCGTTATTATAAAGTAAATGGTGCAGAGGAGCATTCCGCTATGGATTCTGCGGAAGGACAGGTGCAAAATCTTGGCTATCAGGCAACATTTCCTATTTTGATCAACGTGTCTAATGAACCCACGTATTTTATGGCGCTGAAAGATGGGGCAGGACTGGTAAAAAAATACGCCATGGTCAACATTCAGAAATATCAGAATGTGGCGATTGGAGATACTGTGGCACAATGTGAACAGGCCTATATTAAATTACTCAATTCCAGTGGTATTTCCAAAGGAGAAGATGGGGAAGTGAAAAAAGTATCCGGAACTGTGGAAAGAATCGCACAGAGTGTAATTGACGGAAATTCTCATTTTTACCTGGTGCTTACCGGAAAGAAAGAGATTTTTGATGTTCCGGTTCAGGATTTTCTTCAGGTAGTAGCCATAAAAGAAGGTGACCGGGTAAGCCTGGAATATACAGAAGGGGATCCGGTATGTACAGTATTGGATATTAAGTAGATGTGCCTGATTTGTGAATGAAACGAATACAGTAAGGAGAAACAAACGTATGAAGAAGATTCATATTTTTGCAGACAGTACCTGTGATCTGTCTCAGGAACTGATTGAAAAATATCAGATTACAATTATTCCGTTGTGTATTATTCTCGATGATAAAAGTTACTATGATAAAGAAGAACTGACGCCGGAAGAGATTTTTCGTTGGGCAGATGAAAATAAGACTACGCCAAAGACAGCAGCAGTATCATTTGAATATGCGGAAAAAATGCTTCGCCCCTGTCTGGAAGCAGGAGATGACGTAATCTTCTTTGGTATATCAGAAGAGATGAGTACCACCTGTAATGTGATGCGTCTGGTAGGTGCAGATTACCCCCAGGGCAGATTATTTGTGGTGGATTCCCAAAATCTTTCCACAGGAATTGGTCTGCAGGTGCTGCGCGCGGCAGAATTGGCAGAACAGGGAAAGGATGCGGAAGAAATTACAACTTTGTTGGAAAAAGACAGATGCAAAGTAAGGGCCAGTTTCGTGGTGGATACGCTTACGTATCTGGCCCGGGGCGGCAGATGTTCCGGAGCTACCGCGCTGGTAGCGTCTACGCTGAAGCTTCATCCCTGTATCAAGGTGGTTGAAGGTAAGATGATTGTAGGAAAAAAATATCATGGCAGCGTGGAAAAGGCGTTGCTGCGGTATGAAAAAGATCTGGAAGAAGAACTTTTGCATGCAGATAACCGACGGGTATTTATTACTCATTCCGGTACGGCTCCGGAGGTGGTAACAACGATCCGAAATCGTTTGGAAGAATTAGGTTATTTTCAGGAAATTCATGAAACAATAGCGGGAGGTGTGATTTCCAGTCACTGTGGACCGGGAACACTGGGTATTTTGTTTTATGAAAAATAAAAGAGTTCTGGGCTTTAATTTGGGATATGGGTTTGGAAATACAACAGCAGCTTCAGAGAATATGATTTTTTATGATGGAAAAGCCCATAAACTGGAAGAAGTGACATTTCATATTCCCACAGATGCAGAGGGAAATGATGATTACCTTCGTCTTTGGCGTTTTACCTCTTCGGACAGGCGGCTGGGATTTGCTGAGAAAGTGAGAAATAAGTGGTAAAAGTCAGGAAAAGGCTTGACAAAAAAACATTGCTTGAGTAGAATATTTGTAGTCAAAGGGGAAGCCCTTTATATGATATCTGCTTGGATGGCGAATAGTAGAAGCTGTACCGGATTCCAGAGAACTGTCGGATGGTGCGAGACAGGAGAGGAAGGCTTTGAACTGGCGCCGGAGCTCTTTTTCTGAAATCGCAGTAGGAGAAAGCGGGAATTCCCGTTACAGAATCAATAAGTGCACAGAGTAGATACTTTGTGAAATAGAGTGGTACCACGGAAATAAAGTCCTTTCGTCTCTATCTGTATGAACAGAGAGACAAAGGACTTTTTTATTTTGCAGGACATCGCTTCCTGTGAGATAAAATATAAAACAGGAGGAATTTATCATGACAATACCTTATAATCATAGGGCAGTAGAAAAAAAATGGCATGATATCTGGGAAGAGCATCCGGTTAATGTGGATGACGGCAAGAAACCCAAATATTATTGTCTGGATATGTTTCCATATCCATCAGGAAACGGTCTTCATGTAGGCCATTGGAGAGGATATGTAATATCAGATGTATGGAGCCGCTATAAACTTTTAAACGGTTATTATATTATTCATCCTATGGGATGGGATGCCTTTGGACTTCCGGCAGAAAACTATGCGATCAAAATGGGCGTTCACCCGTCCAAATCCACAGCAGAAAATGTGGCAAATATTAAACGTCAGATTAATGAAATTGCTGCTTTATATGACTGGGACAGAGAAGTAAATACCACAGATCCTGATTTTTATAAATGGACTCAGTGGATTTTTGTGAAAATGTTCAAAGAAGGTCTGGCATATGAGAAGGAATTTCCTATCAACTGGTGTCCTTCCTGTAAAACAGGTCTGGCAAATGAAGAGGTTGTTAATGGAAAATGTGAGCGCTGCGGTGCAGAGGTTACAAAGAAAAATCTTCGTCAGTGGATGCTGAAAATCACAAAATATGCTGATCGTCTTCTCAATGATCTGGACAAACTGGATTGGCCGGAAAAAGTAAAGAAAATGCAGGCTGACTGGATCGGAAAATCTTATGGTGCGGAAGTAGATTTCCCGGTAGAAGGAAAAGATGAAAAAATCACAGTTTATACCACCCGTCCAGATACCCTTCACGGCGCTACTTTTATGGTACTTGCTCCGGAACACGCTATGGCGAAAGAACTGGCAACAGATGAGACAAGAGAAGCTGTAGAAAAATATATCTATAATGCATCTATGAAATCCAATGTAGACCGTCTGCAGGATAAAGAAAAAACAGGCGTATTCACCGGAAGCTATGCGATTAATCCGTTGAATAATGCGAAAGTACCGATCTGGCTGTCTGATTATGTACTGGCAGATTACGGTACCGGTGCAATTATGTGTGTACCGGCACATGATGACCGTGATTTTGAATTTGCGAAGAAATTTAATATTCCGATTATCCAGGTTATCGCCAAAGACGGTCAGGAAATCGAAAATATGACAGAAGCTTATACAGAAGCAGCAGGAACTATGATCAATTCCGGAGAATGGAATGGTATGGAATCTTCTGTGCTGAAAAAAGAAGCTCCTATGATGATTGAAAAAATGGGAATTGGACGTAAAACAGAAAACTTCAAGCTTCGTGACTGGGTATTCTCCCGTCAGCGTTATTGGGGTGAACCGATTCCGATTATTCACTGTCCTCATTGTGGAAATGTTCCGGTGCCGGAAGACCAGCTTCCTTTAAGACTTCCGGATGTGGATTCTTATGAACCTACAGGAACAGGAGAATCTCCACTGGCTGCAATTGACGAATGGGTTAATACAACTTGTCCGGTATGTGGCGCTCCTGCAAAGAGAGAGACAAATACCATGCCTCAGTGGGCAGGATCTTCCTGGTATTTCCTTCGCTATGTAGATAATAAGAATAATGAAGAACTGGTTTCCAAGGAAAAAGCAGATAAATATCTGCCGGTAGATATGTATATTGGCGGTGTAGAGCATGCAGTGCTTCATCTTCTGTATTCCCGTTTCTATACAAAATTCCTGTATGATATCGGAGCGATTGATTTTGATGAACCATTCCAGAAACTTTTTAATCAGGGTATGATTACCGGAAAAAATGGAATCAAGATGAGTAAATCTAAAGGGAATGTAGTATCACCAGATGATCTGGTAAGAGATTACGGCTGTGATTCTCTTAGATTGTATGAATTGTTTGTGGGACCGCCGGATCTGGATGCTGAGTGGGATGACAGAGGAATCGATGGCGTATACCGCTTCCTGAATCGTTTCTGGAAACTGGCACAGGATAGCGCTGAGGCTAATGTGGCTGAAACGAAGGAAATGATTAAGATTCGCCATTGCCTGATTCATGATGTAACAGAACGTCTGGAAAGCTTCAATCTGAATACAGTTATCTCTAAATTTATGGAGTACAACAATAAACTGATTGAACTGGCAAAAAAGACAGGTGGAATTGACAAAGAGACACTTTCTACTTTCTGTCTGCTTCTTTCTCCGTTTGCACCTCATATTTCAGAAGAATTATGGTATGTATTAGGCCATGAAACATCTGTATTTGCGGCTCAGTGGCCAGAACACGATGAAGAAGCAATGAAAGATGATGAAATCGAAGTACCGGTACAGGTTAACGGAAAAACTCGCGCAGTCATCAGCATTCCAGCTGAAATCTCCAAAGAAGATGCAATTGCCCGTGGAAAAGAAGCTGTGGCCGATAAGCTGACAGGAAACATTATAAAAGAAATTTATGTTCCGAAGAAGATAATTAATATTGTGCAGAAGTAAGCCTTGCGAATAGAAAACGACAGAACTCCCTATGCTTGCATAAAGGGAGGACTGTCGTTTTCTATTCATAGGGCTACGCCCGTCAACCGACATGAAGCAGAGCGGAATGGAGGTTGCTCGAATGGCTTATGTAGGAGTGCTATGTTTACAGAATAAAGTGCTTGGAAATATTGAAAAGTTGGCTGAAAATCAAGGTTTACAGATATTTTTCTTCAAAGAAAAGGTATCATAGTATACCGTAAAATATCGTAACAGATTTTTAAAATAGAGTAAATTTGGAGTAAAGGTTGAAGGAAAATGGAGTAAATATTTCAAAAGTGTAATGGAAAATGGCGTAGGTAGTGGGAACATTATCTGCGTCATTTTTAAAAATTAAAAAATTTGTGTAACGAAAAATATATGTAAA
>DETV01000019.1 GCA_002361775.1 Eubacterium sp. UBA3279 | reverse complement strand
GGGACTTTTGACCCCAACATCATTTGATTTAATTATCAATAGGCATGGTAGTTTTGATGCGAGAGAGCTGTTTCGGTTATTACGTCAAAATGGATTGTTCATTACGGAACAGGTAGGTGAAGACAATGATAGGGACTTGGTGGAAATGGTATTACCTAAGACGCCTAAACCATTTCCACATTTAAATTTAACAGAACAGCGCAAACATTTTGAAGATGCTGGATTTGAAATCGTTCGAGCAGAGGAAGCGTATCGCCCAATAAAATTCTATGATGCAGGAGCGTTTGTTTGGTTTGCCCATATCATAGAATGGGAGTTCCCCGGTTTTTCTGTGGATAAGTGTTTTGAACAATTATTAAAAATGCAAGAGATGATCGATAAAGATGGTAAAATTGAAGGAACGATTCATCGGTATCTGATTGTTGCGAAAAAATAAATCTAAAGAGTGTGGCAGAAAACAGCCGGATCAGCAGCCGTTGCGCGGTTTCTGACAGGTGTTGCGTGACTTTTTCAGACAGACTTCCTAAAATGGAGACATCAAATAAAGTAGGAGGTCTTAATCATGTTGAAATCTGTAGAAAAAAATAAGAAGTATACCTTTGGGATGGTTTGGGTGGTTTGCTTTGGATTAGCTGGGGTGTTATTAGCGCCAGTTATAATGTACATGATAAAAGTATCGAAACGACATCCAAAAGCTTTTGGGTGGACTGTCATAACTGTTTTAGTCTTTATCTGTATATATCAATTTCTATTTCAGCAGAAATGGAATGGGAGTTTCGCTTTAATTTGTATTGGAACTGTTATTTCTGCCGGCAGGATTCTGGATACCAATGGAAAATAGGGGAGGATCTATGGAAATTTCGGAAATGATCAAAGAGATGAGAATAAAAAAGGGAATGACGCAGCAACAACTGGCAGATTCCGTATATGTTACCAGGCAGACTATTTCAAAATGGGAGTTGGGGAAAAGCGTACCTGATGAAGCATCATTAAGTCTGTTGTATCAATGTTTGGAGATTGATAATAACGAGAGAAAAACATTAAAGAGACTTGCAGCGAATAAGCAGCACATATTTTTGCTTATGGTCGCTTTGCTGTTTTCTCCGGCGGTAATAGGGATTCGCTATTGTTTATTTATGATGGGAAAACTCGAAAACCAAAGATTTAAAATCGCGATGCAAAGTGTTGGATTCATTCTTTTTGCTTTTTATTTGAGAACATTGAAAGATCATATCGCGTACATCTTAATTTTCCTGACATCCATTAGCTATTTAACTTACAAATGCTATATGCTTAGTCTGGAAAGGAAAACTGAGTAAAGCGGGGACCACAATTCTGATGGATGATAGGAAAGAACTTTGCAAAACGGGTACAGAGCATTTCTCAAAACTCTGTACCCGTTATATTTTTTATCTTACAGAAATGTTCTTGCTGTGCCTGTTTATGGCTCGCGTCGGCATAAGCGATTCATAATCCGAAGCATTTTTTGGATCTCTACCGGTTTCGCCAAATGTTCGTTCATTCCGGCATCCTTTGCCATTGCGACATCCTCTTCAAATGCGTTAGCTGACAGTGCGATAATAGGCACAGTCTTTGCGTCCGGCCGATTCAGGCTGCGAATCACGCGAGTTGCCTCATATCCGCTCATAACCGGCATCATCAGATCCATAAGAATACAGTCAAATGTTCCCGGAGGGGATGCCTTGAACGTATCCACAGCAACTTTTCCGTCATTCGCAGTCACTACATGAGCACCTTCATCCTTAAGGAGGAATTCCACGATCTCACAGTTGATCTCATTATCCTCAACCAAAAGAACCTGCAGTTCGGCAATAGGATCCTGTATATCTTGTTCTGCATCCGTCGGTTCATTCTGCGCCGCATCGATATGAAGGGGCAGGAGGATCTGAAACACGCTTCCTTTTCCAAGCTGGCTGTCTAACTCAATAGTTCCATTCATCTGATCCACCAGCTTCTTCACGGTGGGCATACCAAGCCCCACACCATTATAGTTGGTTCTTGCATTTTGGCTCTCCTGGGTAAACAGTTCAAAAATATGATTTTTAAAGTCTTCCCCGATGCCAATTCCGGTATCTTCAATCACAAACCTGTAGTTCGCAATTTCGTCCTGACAGGAGATTTCCTTTACCCGAACAAATACAGAACCATGGGTGCGGTTATATTTAAGGGCGTTATCCATGATATTCATCAGGATTTGTTTCAAATATATCGGGTTTCCGATCAGTCTCCTATGCTGCAGGACAGATTCCTCCAGTACCAGTTGGATTTCCTTTTCCTCCGCCTGGGCGGACAAAATCGCAATACAGTTTTCTAATAGATCATGAAGATCAAATGGTTCCCTCACGTCTTCCAGCCTTCCGCTTTCCAGCTTACTGATCCGAAGCACATCGTTTACCAGGGACAGCAAATACTCCGTGGACATGCGGATCTTCCTGCGGCAATCATTCTGCTGCTCCGGGGAATCCTGGCATTTTTCCATGATAGACAGCATTCCCAGAATTCCGTTAATGGGCGTGCGCAGATCATGAGACATATGGGAAAGAAATTCACTTTTTGCCGAATTTGCACGTCTGACCTTCTCCAGCAGCTCCATGATAGCCTGCTCCTGTTTCTTCCTTGCCACCACGATCTCTGTGATATCCTGATGGTATCCGTTCAGGCAGATTCCGGGTTTTTTGAATGTTTTATCCGGCACACCGCCACAGCGAACATAAATTTTCCCAAGCTGGGGATGTTCCCAGGGGTAAATCACCTCGGAGCGCCCGATTTCTATAATCTCTCGAACTGCTTCCTGCACCATCTCCACATAGTCCGGTCCAATGTTATCAAACCAGCTCTGATAGCACTTTTCCGGCTCGATTTCGTCTGACACCCCCAGAAGGTCCCGCATGGTCCGATCCGCATACATTCTCGGCTGACAGCCATCTTCCAGCTCGATCGTCCAAATACCCATTCTGGCTCCCTCCAGAATATTCTCCAGACTCTGCCGCGTCTCCAGCTTATACTTTTCTTCTTGTTCCACTACGGCATTAACATCCCGTTGGGCAAAAATCACACAATTTTCTTTCTCTGTTGCAGAAAAATGAAGTTCCAGATGTTTTAATCCATATACACTGTCTTCCACCTGATACCGGACGTAGAACTTTTTCCCGGCTCTGAGCCGGTCCAATACATAGTTTTTTTGGGTTACAGTACGGAGCCGCTCCTGATCCCGGGGTATTACATATCGGGAAATATACTGCTCCATAGCCGTCTGATAACCGTCCCTGAAATCGATGGAATAATCATTACGCATCCGCTCGCTGTCCCGGTATATCGTACATTCGTCTGTATCAAAATTCACTTCATAGATTTCCAGATAATCCACACTGAGAGTCTGAAGAACATTATAACTCCTCTTTTGAAGCTCACGAACCAAATTCCGCCGTTTCAGGGAAGACACTATAAAGTATGCTGCAGTTTGAAGCATATTCGTAGCATATTCCATTGACTTCACGGACGGATTATCCACACCATAAAAACCGATAAGCTTTTCACCATCATAAAGTGGAACAACCACGAGAGAATGGATGTTTTGTTCCCTCAGAATTTCATATTGAAGAGGGGAGGTCTCACGGATATCCTCCAGCCTTTCAATAATGATATGTTTGCCAATGTTGAAATTCTGATACCAGTCTGCGCATACCTCCGGTGGAATATTTTGAAGATTATCCTTTTCCGGCTCCACTCCATCAGCAACCCACTCATAAGTGTTGTCATCGCCGCCGAATTCGTTCTGTTCAAATATATAGGTTCGTTCTACGTTCAGTGCCTTACCAAGATATTCCAGGAACACTTCCAGCGATTGATCCGGAGTCTCCTCCATCAGAGCAACCCGAAGGCCCTCATTGATGATGGTTTCCAGATTCTGAACGCTCTGCATATCATTATGCTGTTCCTGTCCTCTGATAACCGGCACACGTTCATCAATCCGCTTAAAATTCTTCCTTGAATCAGCCATATACTTATCTCCTATATAGATCACTTCGCGGCAGCTATCATTGCATTTACAGGTTCCTGCCTGGAACAGCTCCCTTTGAGACATCTGCTCCAAAATGTCAGTATCGTTCTGTCTTGCCCCGTATACTTAATAGTGCCATTATAAAAAGCGGTAATATCTGCTCTTATAATACTACAGGTCCTTCAATTGTGTCAATATAAGCGATGATTGCAAAATCTTATAGGGGGATTTTCCGAACTGTTCCCTGGCCGTCTGCCTTATCCTGGAGTCACGGCATGACTCATATGTTGGTTTGTTTTTTAATCATCATTGCTCTTCTTTTCACCGACAAAAGTTACATCAAAATCGGTACTTTGATCTGTATGTTTCTTGGAGGTCCCATCATTGATGTATTTACTTTTTATAGAATTGATCGGATATGACAACTCTCCTGAATCTAACAACGCCATACAGCCTATTACCTCGGTAGATCAGAACGGTTCATTTTATATTTTTTAATCGTATCCTTCTAAGACAAAAATAGTATGGTACAATAATTACACCCTTTACCCACATAAATAACAGGCGGTATAGCCCTTAAACCGGACTATACCGCCTGATTAAAAATACATTTTTTACATTTTTCCGACCAGAGGTCGTACACAAATCAATAATTCTCTGCCAGCAACTCAAAATAACTCTGAGGATGATTACAGGTAGGACAAATTTCCGGGGCTTTTGTTCCCACTACAATATGTCCGCAATTTCTGCACTCCCATACCTTCACTTCACTCTTTTCAAAAACCTGTGCGGTTTCCACATTTTTCAGTAACGCCCGATATCTCTCCTCATGGTGCTTTTCCACTGCGGCCACTAACCGGAATTTTGCTGCCAGCTCCGGAAAACCTTCTTTTTCTGCTGTCTCGGCAAAGCCGGCATACATATCGGTCCATTCATAATTTTCTCCCAATGCTGCCGACAGCAAATTTTCCGCTGTATCTCCAATTCCCTGTAATTCCTTAAACCACATCTTTGCGTGTTCTTTCTCATTATCTGCTGTTTTCTGAAAGATTGCTGCAATCTGCTCATATCCTTCTTTTTTTGCCACTGAAGCAAAATAGGTATACTTATTTCTTGCCTCAGATTCTCCTGAAAAAGCATTTCTCAGATTTTTTTCCGTTTCTGTTCCCGCATATTTATTATTTGCCATAAAAATCGCCTCCTTTTCTTTCATTATACATTAGTTTTCCCAACTTTGCACATTATTTTTCATATATTTTTACCATTGGCGATAAAAATCCTGTATAGTGAAATGGAAAATATAGCCCCAGATACATTCCACCAAAAAGACTCATGGATTTTCCTCTCTTTTTATGATAGAATTTTACATATAATTTTTCTTATGGAGGATGAAAAGATGACAGAACAGGAAAAGATGAAACAGGGATATATCTGGGAGGATGATGATGAAAATATGGCACTCCAGGCTCATGCCAAAGGATTGATCCGGAAGTTCAATGCCCTTCCCCCGGAAGATATGGAAGGACGGGCTGCACTTTTAAAAGACATTTTTGGTGAAGTAGGAGAAAATGTTTGGATCGTTCCACCACTTACAGCAGCTGTTGGAAAATACGTGTCCATCGGTGACGGTACTTATTCAAATATGAATCTTACTCTTATTGATGACTGGAAAATCACCATTGGTAAAAATGTACTCATTGGACCAAATGTAACCATCAGTACCACCGGTCATCCTATTCACCCGGATCACAGGGGAGACGGTATGTATTCTTTCCCCGTCGTAATCGGAGATAACGTATGGCTTGGCGCAAATACTATTGTCCTTCCTGGCGTTACCATCGGAGAAAATTCTGTAATTGGCGCAGGATCCGTTGTTACTAAAGATATTCCTGCAAATGTGGTAGCTTTTGGAAGTCCCTGCAAAGTATATCGGGAAATCAACGAACGGGATGCCGAATACTATTTTAAAGACAGACGATTTGACGAACAGCCAAAATAAACTATTGTTGTTGTAAATTTTATAGTTTCCCATTTTACTCACCACTATTTTTCTTAAAAACAGAACTTTTTATCCTGTTTTCACAGAAAAATAGTGGCGGGTATATGATCCGGGATTCCGCTATTTCTATCTTTCTCCCGTGTATTTATGTACGGTTTCTCTGATTGCGCCAACCCCTGCAATCATTTCTCTGAACATATTTTCAATCTTCTCTCCCACACCTGCATTATACAGATCAACAAAAAACAGACGTTCATTAGAAAGAATTGGTTTTAACTGATCCGTAAATGTTTCCGGTTTTCCCACCACAATGTCTTTTAACTGTTCCTGAATTTCCTCATTCATAGGATCAGGAGCAAGTTCATAGGTGTTTCCTTCATCATCCACTGCCAGCATATAACGAAGCCATCCGGCGATTCCCAGTGGAATGGCTGTCAGACGGGAAGCATCCTTATATTTTTCCACATATGCCTTAATGGTTTCTCCGAATCGGATTCCCACCATCTGCGACACATCAACTGCCAAACGAAGGTTTGTATCTCCCAGATATTCATTGGGGAAACGGTCATTAAAAAGTTCATCCACAAATTCTTTTGGAGAAAGTATTCCCGGATTCGGTACTACTGGAAGACCTTCATCATAAGCTACCATCCGGGCCATTTTCATCATATCTTCATTGGTATTCAGCATATGGGCAAACAACTCATATCCCAAAGCAACCCCCAGCGGACCTGTAGCCGAATGAACCGGATTAAGACATACGGTCACCTTCATCCGTTCTGACAGATTCACAGTTTCTCTGTCCGCCATATACACCCCAAACCCCTTTTCCAGAGCCGGACGTCCGTTAGGAAAATTATCCTCAATGACAAGATACTGGGGTTTTTCCGCATTTACAAAAGGAGCAATATAGGTTTTCTTTCCAGTGATAACCGGCTGCATATCTTCTACTCCCAGATTTTCCAGATCCTTTGCAATCTGCTCACTGGGACGGGGTGTGATTTTATCAATCATAGTCCAGGGAAATGATACCAATTTTTCATCACTCACATACTCCCCAAATCCTTCATCCACAAATCCGGCTTTCTTCCACTCTTCTGTCATGGTAAGTACGGATTCCCGTAATTTTGCCCCGTTTTTTGAACAGTTATCCATGGAAACTAAGGCAATCGGATATTTTCCTGCTTTATACCTCTCATAAAGCATCGCTGTCAGCACAGCCATTGCCCCCGTCGGCTGATCCGGTCCTTTTTGGATATCCTTTTCCACAAAAGGCAGCCAGGTTCCATCCGCTTTGTGAAGAGCATATCCTTTTTCTGTGATCGTAAAAGATACCATCTGTAAAGAAGCGGCGGTAAAAATCTCCTTCAGCCGATTCCACTGGGCGTGATCTGAAGACTGGGCCTTTACCGCCTCTGCCATAGACCCCAGCACCTTATATTCTCTTCTTCCATCTCCATGAAGAATCACGCTCAATCCCAGATTATCATACGGTTGATATATCCTATCCACCACATCATAATCAAATGTTTCCACACAGGTAATTCCCCGATCTAAAGCCCCCTCTTCCAGAAGCCCATCTGCAATCCCTCCGATAAATACCCGGAAAATATTGCCGATTCCAAAATGTACCCACCCAGGCTCTTTTCTTGCTTTCTCTGTAACTTTTTCCACTTCATAGCCCGGAAGCTGAATTCCGGCCTTTTCCCATAATTCTTTCTTCTTGATTCCATCCAGTGTTAACTTCATGCTGTATCCTCCTTCATATGATACGTGGGCAAATGATGACAGAAAATTTTTCCGCCCCACTTTTTAGACCTATTTTGATTTATACTTACGCTTATATCTCAACTGTAAGTTTAGTATAAACTGTCTTTTTAAAAGAATCCATTGACAAAAAGTACAATGTTATATTCTCCTTTTTGTCTATTTTTCTGCCTTCCTGCGAAGATTGCTTTTTTTTTAGTTCTGTAATAAAATGATGTTACCATCGAAAAAGAACTGTCGGGAGCATATTATGAGTGAAAAAGGATTAACCACAATCAACCTAAAAAAAATAAACCGTTCAAAGGTTTACCAATATATCTACAAGAATAAAGTAACTTCCAAACTACAGATTGTTCAGGATCTTCAAATGGGATTATCCACTGTCAGCCAGAATTTAAATCTACTGGAGGAAGCCGGTCTTATTGAGCGGACCGGTTATTTCGATTCCACTGGCGGACGAAAAGCACAGGCGATTCGCATTGTCCCTGATTTTCGTATTGCCATCGGCGTGGGAATTCAGAAAACTATGATCCACATCACTGCTGTCCATTTATATGGAGATGTTCTCTGTGCCGACACGGTTCCCCTGACATATTCCAATACTCCTGCCTATTATGAACAGGCAGCAGAAACAATCAAAACATTTATCCGGGATAATTCTTATGAGGAAGAAAAAATACTGGGCATTTCATTTGCCACTCAGGGTATTATTTCTCCTGACAAGACAACGGTTACCTATGGAAATATCATGGAAAATACAGGAATGCGCCTGGAGGATTTTTCAAGATATCTTCCTTATCCCTGTCATCTGGAGCATGATTCCAAATCTGCCGCTTTTCTGGAACTGTGGAATCATCCAGAACTGGACAGCGCTATTGTCATACTGTTAAACAGAAATCTTGGAGGCGCCGTTATCACCAACCATCAGATTCACCACGGATATTCCATGCACAGCGGAGCCATAGAGCATATGTGTATCGATCCTGACGGACCTGTCTGCTACTGTGGAAACCGGGGATGTCTGGAAACCTACTGTTCCGCCAACGCACTGGAACATTCCTCCGGTATGAGTGCAAAAGATTTTTTCCCTCTTCTGAGAGAAAAAAAATCCCCCCGGCTTACACAACTCTGGGAAGATTATCTGAACCATCTGGCCTTTGCCATAAAAAACCTCAACATGATCGTTGACGCGCCGCTTATCATCAGCGGCTATCTGGCGCCCTATTTTACCCAAGAAGATATCACTTATCTTTTACATCGGATCAACAGCGCCTCCCCCTTCCTTATGGACGAAACCCATCTTCTTCTGGGCGTCCACGGGCAGTATACACCTGCTATCGGCGCCGCTCTGCATTATGTGGAAAAATTCATTAAATCAGTATAACGAAAAAGGAGCTTTGGCACGCTTATGCCTGGCTCCTTTTTTCTTAAATTAAAGTTTTATTTTGTAAGCATCGTTCCCTATATCTTTATAACTCTCATCAACGGTATTCCAGAATTTACTCATATCAAACTTATGTTTTTGCAGTTTTTTTGCAAAATTACTATCATTCAACATATCACGTTTGTAATTACTGTTTGATTTACTTCCTGTCAATTCTTTGATTTGCTTCACATCACAGCTACGTAGTAATTCGTCTTCCAAATTTTTCACCTGCGTAATACAGATAACCTCCTTTACCGTATAATGATAATATTTGCATTTTCCCATATATCATCCTCTTTTGGTCTTTAAATTAAATTGGCTATCTCATATACCAACTCTACACTGGGTGCAGATGAAAATAAATCATTATCAACTGCATTCCTCAAAGAATCTGTGTTCCGTTTCAAATATTTTGAAGCACTAATACACTTTATAGGCTGAAACGAATCTTTACAATCTTTTCTCAAAAAAACAAAGGAGTGCTTTGGTAACGGCAAATCTAAAATATCTGTATTATGTGTGGTAAAAAATAATTGATCATTGCTTTTTAAACTTTCAATTATTACTGCCAAAAATGCCTTTTCAATGTCACTATGTATATAAGAAAACTTTTCATCACAGTAATAAAATCCGTTCTCTCCATTAATAATTGATGCAACTACATTTGCAATGGCAATTCCTGCTTTTGTTCCACTGGATAAAATATTGGTATCAATAATCTGACCATCTTGTATGATAATAGGTTGATTTTCCATCCACAATACAAATGCGTTTTCAACACCTTTTATTCTTTCAACCTTTTTTATTGAAGGATCTAATGCCTTCAAAGTTTTTTCAAGAATTTGAAGATATCTTTCAACATTTTCAGATGGTGCTTTATACTTTTTCAAATTCTCTGATGGATATTCGAATAACCAGGACAGTCCTTCAACTACTTCTAATTCTTCAATAAAATTATTTTTTTTCTCATAAACAATTTTGTCAAATCGTTTACAACAACTTTCATAACTATCTTTTGCATTAATCTCTACTTTTTTTACACATACATCAATATCCGAATTTTTATACTCATCTCCTTTTCTGGGAGAAATTTTAGTTACAATTCTATATAACTCATAACTGTCAGTAATAAAATCCATTGAAAAAGATGCCTCTTTTGTATGATCGCAAATTACTTCTGTGATTCTTTCCGCTTGTTTTTTTTGCATAAAATTAAATATCTTCATCAACATACGACCAAAAGATGTTTTTCCAGTAGCATTAGCACCCATTAATATGTTGACTTTTTTATATCTGAAATTAGATCGATCTTTTAAAAATTCTTCTTTTACATATGAATCTACTATTTTTTTAGGAT
>DETV01000097.1 GCA_002361775.1 Eubacterium sp. UBA3279 | reverse complement strand
ATATGAAAATTTTTAAATGCAAAAAAATTGTCTATTTGTATATCCATTACAATCATATTTCGTCTCTCTCATACTTTTTTTTCGTAACACACGAAGTAATCTCCTTCCTTTATAATACAACATTATAATTATAATTTCAATTAAAATCGTTATACTATATGCCTGTACGAAGGAAAAAATCACTGTATTTTCTCATTAAAAAACCGGGGAGAGATTTTCCTCTTCCCAGTTTTTCCAAAAAACTCCAGCTTTTATGATATTCTCTTAAAATATTCTTCCAGTTCCATCCTGAAATTTTCCGGTATTTCTTTTTTAAAGGGCATCACCGGAATATTCCCCAACCGATCTCCAATATATCCCAAAAGTTGAGCGCTTCTCTGCAATGACCAGGGAGAAATGTACTCAATCGTATCATATCTGGTATGCATCCCAAATCCATCCCGGTTCAATGTCATGGCAGGCACTCCTTTCCAGGCAAAGCTGTTGGAATCACTGCCCCAGATGGAGTTTTTTGTAACCATTCCAATTCCTGCTTCATGGGCCATGTATTCAATCATATGACAGACAGACACATCTCCTGTCACACCCACAACAGTGCCTCCCACCAATTGTCCTGCAAGATCCACGTTCATATTGAATGCGTGATTTTTCAATTCTTCCTCATGAACTGTCACATAATTTCTGCTTCCTACCAATCCCTTTTCTTCTGCTCCAAACCAGACAAATTCCATGGTACGGCGAGGACGGTGTTTGGAAAAATACCGACACAGTTCCATAATAATGGCGGCTCCCGCCATATTGTCATAGGCTCCTTTTCCTGCCGGAACAGAATCATAATGCGCTGTCAGAGTAAGAATTTCTCCTGCCGGATCACTTCCCGGAATCCGGGCGATCACATTGTGGGAAATCCCTTTCCCATACTCCTGTTTTATCCTTAACCTGGCCCTGGATGCTCCCATCTCCACCATTTCTACTGCATCTGTATAATGAAGGATTCCTCCCTGGATCGGAGTTTCTTTCATTTTTCTTAGGCTACGTTCCAAAGGTATCCTGTCGATGCCCTGATCTGTGGGATTTCCGGTAATTGTCAGAAAACCTGATACTCCCGCTTCCACCAGCCTGTTGTATAAATCACAGGTCACAGGCTGATTCACCAGCACGATTTTTCCCTTTCCATAGGAAAGGCTGATATCATCCCCGTTTTCCACATAGCAAAAGGGCGCTTCCACTCCGCCGGATGGCGTACTGCCACTCCGCCCATAGCCTGCAATCACATATTCTTTCTTATACGGTTCTGTTACACTAAAAGAGGCTTCCTGTATCCTACAGGTATCTATTTCGAAGGATTCCAGACGACCTTCCACTCCAAAACTTTTCAGTTCCTGTAAAATTGTCTCTGCCGCCTTTTTTTCTCCCTCTGTACCTGCCTCCCGGATATAGTCAAATTTTTTCATAAAATCCATCTGTCTCTGGCCGGAAATTTCATATAAACCCATATACTGCTCTCTCCCAACTTCAATCTCTTTCTGCCTGTTCTGGCATTTTTATTGTAACAGAGGATTCCGGGATTGTCATTATCCATACCTTATTTTTTCATAAGATCTGCAATCGTCTTTTTGTCAAAATAATCATTTACCATCTGATAAAACTCCACCCATATAGGATATGTAGGACATTGTTCTGTCCGCTCACACGCCAGAAAACATTACCGAAAACCATGCTTGACAGAGATATGCTCACCTTTTAAAATGATGAGCAGTACCTTGCATATGATTCTAACTAAAAAGGAGTTTTCATGAATAATAAAAAGCGCATTATTGCTGTCAGCTTTCTTATCCTGGCTTTCCTTCTGGTTTTCCTGTTTTTATATCAGCAAAAAATGAAATCGCAGGAACCCATCAGCGCCACTGCTTTCAAGCTCAATACCGTTGTCACCATTACCATTTATGATTCTCAGGATACTTCACTTCTGGATGATTCTCTGGCTCTTTGCGATCATTATGAAGAAATCTTCAGCAGAACAAAGGAATCCAGTGAATTATATCAGTTAAACCAGGGACTTCTTCCCCGATCAGAAGATGGATTTTCCATTTCTTCCGATCTGGAAGCATTGATTCAATCCGGTCTCTCCTACAGTGAACTCTCCCAGGGCGCTTTTGATATTTCTGTGGAACCGGTCTCTTCTCTCTGGGATTTCACCTCGGGAGAGAAGGTTGTTCCCCCTGAAAACCAGATTCAGGATGCACTTTCACTGGTAAACTATAAAAATGTAAAAGTAAAAAATGGTTCTCTTTCCTTTCAACAGGAAGGAATGGGGCTGGATCTGGGAGCCATCGCCAAAGGATTTATCTCTGACAAAATCAAGGAGTTCCTTGTTTCCAAAGGAGTAAAAAGCGCCACCATCAATCTGGGAGGAAATGTACTTTGCATCGGAAGCAAGCCGGACAAAACACCTTTTCGCATCGGAATCCAGAAACCTTTTGCTGATCGAAATGAAACGGCAGCCGTTGTGAATATCACTGACAAGGCTGTTATCTCTTCCGGTATCTACGAACGTTACTTTGAAAAAGAAGGAAAAATATACCACCATATCCTGAATCCCAAAACAGGCTATCCCTGTGAAACCTCTTTGATTTCTGTTACTATCATTGCAGATCATGGAGTAGACGGCGATGGATTAAGCACTGCCTGTTTTGCCCTGGGACTGGAAAAGGGAATGGAACTGATCAATACTTTATCTGACGTTCAGGCTGTTTTTATCACAGATGATTACGAATTACACTACAGCGATAATTTTGATTATTGAAATCGAAAAAATCTCCCATAGAAAACGGTGTAAAAAACACTCATTTTCTATGGGAGATTCTTTTTTAGAATTATAAATTTGACAAAAACTTTAATACATACCCAAAATCATATAAATAAATCCCATTGCCAGCATTTCCACCGGGAGTCCCCGATATGCGTTTCCTGTCCGGGCAAATTTCAGAGTTTTCTTTACAGAAATAAACATGACCACAGGAACAGCCACTGTCCACAACAATCCTGCGATTTCTCCAAAACTTTCCATAGCAAATGGTCTTGCATACAATACAGCCATAATTCCTATAAACAGGCTGTGGGTCTGTCCGCATTTCTTTTTCAGAACCCCATTGGTAAATGCCAGAACCATTCCGGCAGTAAGGAAGGCAAAAGTCATTTCCAAAAATGCTTTTGACTGGAATTCCATATCCAGAATCATATTGCCAAAGATTCTTCCGCTTCCTGCAAATTCCCGGAAAACAGACAACAGAACCCAGAAGCCCCAACAGATTCCGGATTCCCAGAGAATATCTCCGTACTCTCCCTCCAGTTCATTCATCAACACAAATTTTGCTGACAAAATCCCCAGAACAAAAGTCATTACCCAGGTTTCCCCAGCAAGTGGTTCTCCCAGATAAGCAAATCCCATTAAAAACACGCTGGAAGTAACCGCCGCTGTAGAAATCAGAGTACACATTTTTAAACTCCACGCCGGAATCATCGGCTCCAGCAGGTTTTTTATAAATTCTGCAAATACCACAGACAGAATCACTAAGATTCCTGCTGCAAATGATTCTTTCATTCCTGCCGAGAACAAAAGGATTCCAAAAGCAAACGCTTCTGCCGGATATTTTAATTTCATATCACAATATCCTCCGTTCTATTATTTTACTGTCTGTACAAATTCGTAGGCAGCATTGATTCCCTTTACTGCCGCTGTAGAAGAAATTGTAGCGCCGGATACTCCGTCTACCTGAGTACCGTTAGCCGGAGCTGCTCCTTCCTCTTTTTCCACTCCTGCTGCTTCATACATACATTGTTCTGCCAGATTCAAGAAACTTCCAATGGAAATACTTACGCCAGAAACCACATCTGTTTTTCCCTGCTCATCCATAGTGAAATAAGACAAAGACTGATTTTCAATCAAAGCATTTGCCAGAGCTTCTGCCTGTTCTTTCCAGTTTAATCCATCTTCTGTCATCACATATACTCCGGTCTCTGCCAGAACACTTTTCTTTGTGCCGTCTTCTCCGATAGAATCCCAGTTTACTTCTGTGATTTTTCCATCTTTAACAGTCATTGTAACCTGTTCTGTCATTCCGTTATCATCCGGAGCCGCTGCTTTTGCTTCATAATTTCCGTCTTTTAAAGCTGCTCCTTCCAACGGATCAGCAGCTTCTGTTTCTCCTTCTT
Source organism: Eubacterium sp. UBA3279 (assembly GCA_002361775.1). GTDB lineage: Bacteria > Bacillota > Clostridia > Lachnospirales > Lachnospiraceae > Oliverpabstia. The sequence continues at coordinate 4,544 of DETV01000097.1, read as the reverse complement.
CTTCCAAAGTCATTCCCGGAAGATATACGGGAGCCTCTGCCCCTTCAAACTGACCAAGGAACTCTGCTTCTGCAATACGGGCTCCCAGGTTTTCTGTCTCGCTCTGCTCTGTCACTTCTACTTTTGTGATCTTTTTGCCATCCTGATCAAAAGAAACATTCATCAGAATATCTCCGCCGTATCCTTTTTCTTTTACGGTAACCACATAGCCGTTATCTGTTTTAGATGCTTTTTCAATATTTTCAGCGCCGCTTACATCCAGTTCTTCTTCCACTTTTGCCTGCGCTGCTCCTCCGTTTTCTCCTTCACTGTCTGTTGTCAGAGCTTTGGAGCCTATAATCACTCCAAAAGATAAAGCAGTCACTACTGCCAGAGCAAGAATACCTCTTACATTTTTGTTTTTCATATACGTTCTCTCCTATGCTTTTATTTTCTTTGTACCATATACATGACGTCTGTACAGGTTGGATAACAGTCCTGCCATGCAGTTTGCCGTTAAAATACCAAAACAAATTCCTTCCGGATAATTGCTGAAAATACGGATCGCAGCGGTGATCACACCTGCCGTCACTGCGTAGAGAATTTTTCCTTTCCGTGACACAAACATATAATCCGTCAGCATATAACATCCGCCCATGATCAGACCTCCGCCAAAGAGATTCATCAGAATATCTCCTGTAAAAAGTCCCTGCGGGCCAAATACAAAGGTCAAAATCGTTACTGTGGCAATATAGGTCAATGCCGCTTCTGCATTAACAATTCCCATATAACACATATATCCAAAACCTACCAGAAGCAGAAGCTTACTTGTCTCTCCCATAGCTCCCGGCATTTCTCCCAAAAACATCTGCAGATAACTGTATCCCGTCTCTGCGCCGCTTTTTGCGGTTCCCAGAATTGTTGCGGCAGACACTGCGTCTGTGGTAATAGTCTGAGGAATCACATAATTCATAACAGCCCCCGGCCATGCCACCATAACCAGTAATCTTCCCATTAAAGCAGGGTTGACACAGTTATTTCCGATACCTCCAAACATCTGCTTTACAACCAGAATACTAAACACGTCAGCCGCTGCCAGCACCCATACCGGAACAGTCACCGGCATATTAAACGCGATCAGCAAACCGGTTACCACAGCGCTGAAATCACCTGCAGTTACCTGTTTTCTTGTTAACTTCTGCCAGATATACTCTGTAAAAACACAAACGCCCACAGATAATCCTGTCAGATATAATGCCCGGATCCCAAAGAAATAGATTGCGCCCAACAGTGCAGGAATCAGAGAAATAGCCACATGCATCATGACCATCCGGGTCGTTCTCTCCGTACGGATATGGGGTCCCTGGATTGCTCTTGTCTGACTCATGATTTCTTCACCGCCCTCTCTCTCATTCTCTGTTTTACCACATCTCTGGCCATTCTTGTCCGAACAGAAAGTTCCCGTTTTGCCGGACAGGTATAAGAACAGCAGCCACAGGCAATACATTCGCTGGCGTAAAGACTCTCGCACAGGTCGTAATCCTCTTCCATATAGGCAAATTCAATCTGATAAGGAATCAGACCTGCCGGGCATACCTTTGCGCATCCTTCACAGCGGATACAAGGTTGTTCTTCCCACTGACTGTCTGGCAATACCAGAATACCGGAAGTGTTTTTTGTAATATAGAACAATTCACTTTCACCCTCCCAGTCAGAAGCCACACAGGGACCTGTCATGGGACCGCCTGCGATCACTCTGTTATTCTTCACAGTCACACCACCGCAAAGCTGTACCAGCTCTTTTGCCGAAGTACCTATGGGAACCAGATAATTTCCCGGGTTTTTCACCCATCCGGTAACTGTGACAATTCTGCGGGTTAAAGGCTGTCTGCCCAGAATCATATCTGCCACCGCTTTGGATGTACCCACATTGGAAACAATCACTCCCACATCTGCCGGAAGACCTCCCATGGGAACCTCCCGTCCCAGCACACTTTCAATCAACTGCCGTTCCCCTCCCTGCGGATACTTGGTAGGAAGCACTTTAATCTGTACATCTTCCTCAGTTCCGATCACACCAGATTTTTTCCCTGCCTCCAAAGCTTCACTCAGCGCTTTTGCAGCTTCCGGTTTATTGTCTTCCATACAAATATAAGCTGTTTTTGCACCGGAACCTTTCAACATGAGACGCACGCCATTTACCACACTCCATCGGTGTTCCAACATCAGGCGGTAGTCACAGGTAAGAAATGGTTCACATTCCGCACCGTTAATCAACAACGCATCAATCTCTTTGTCAGTCTCATATTTCTTATGAGTAGGAAAACCTGCTCCTCCCATTCCTGTGAGACCTCCATCCCGGATACCTGCCAGAATCTCATCTCTTGATATTCCGGAAATATCTGCCGCTTCCCTTTCATAAGACTTTTCTTCCGACGAAACCTTCTCCCCGGTTTTTATAATACAAGCCAGAATATCTCTTCCCTGATTAGAAACTTCTTTCACATCAAGAACTTCACCGCTGACACTGGCATGGAGAGGCGCTGCCATAAAAGCTTCCGGCACTCCTATCAGCTCTCCCGCCTTTACCTGATCCCCGGGTTTTACCCTAAGCCCACACTTTCCTCCGAAAGACTGCTCTGATAAAACAGTAACCTGATCGGGCCAGAACTCTTTCACGGGAATATCCATGGTTAATGACTTATCATAACCATCTGTGGGATGAACTCCACCAGGAAATCCATTCTTTTCTTTTTTCCGCATGTTCTGCTTTCCTCCGTAATTCTTTCATTCATAATTATTTCACACACCAATTATAAATAAACTGATACCAGCTTTACACAAGGGCCTGAAAAATATTTCATACCCAAACCCTTAGCGTAAAGGTAAAAATTTCCTTATTTGCTCATTTATATTTGCTGCTGTAAAATAATTGACATATCGGGAAATTCTATCATAGAAAGGAAAAAATCACAAGGAGAAAAATAAAATTCTCTTTGTGATTTTTTTCCAATTTTTATTCATCAAAATATAAAAAGAGCCGAAGCTTCTTTATTCTCAAACTGGGGCAGATACCCGGATTTTCCCGTATATGATTTGTGATGCCCCATAGCCATATTGGTATATTGCTTCAGAAATGTTTTTATTTATTCTACCACTACTGCCGTTCCACTGGCAGTCACCATCAGCATACCGTTATCTGATCCCAGTACTTCATAATCGATATCCACACCTACCACCGCATTGGCTCCCAGAGCTTCTGCTCTTTCCTGCATTTCCCAGATGGCATTCTGTCTTGCCTGAACCAGCTCTTCCTCATAACTGTTGGACCGTCCGCCAAAGAAATTGCTGAAGGAAGCTGCCAGATCTCTGACAAAATTCACACCGGAAATCACTTCTCCAAATACAATGCCACGATACTCTACAATTCTTCTTCCTTCCACAGAAGTTGTTGTTGTTATGATCATATACTTACCCATCCTTTCTTCCAAATACCAGACATTACATATGCACATATTTATCTGATTTCTTTTATGGGTATAGTTTATCATAGTCCATACATACAGGCAATCAACAGCTTCATTTTTTTCTTAGTATAAATCCAAAATTTCTTATACATGGTGAATTATTTCCGCCCAATCTCCCCTGCGCCTGGCATTTAGCCGCTACTCTTCTGGAAGCTGGAGATCAAAGAAGTGCTTTACTTGTGGATGAACTGCAGACCATGGATGAAATGCCAAAGCTTCAGTAGAACAGACAGCAAATGCAGGAAATCTCCGCGCCCAATATGCATTAGGAAAACAGCTTGATCTTACTGTTCCATTCAGCAAACTTAAATTTTGATAAGCCACTTTTTATAGCAGTTATTAATTGTTATATCTTATCTGAAAAATGTCCGCAAATCCTTGAAACATGTTGTCCTCTTTCTATTTTCCAATTATTTCCACACCATCTGGGAAATCCCGTATTACAAGCGCACATGTATTTGTAAGTTTTATATTATTTTTTAATGGATATGTTAATTTGCCCCTTCCTTCCCCCGCTGCACAATGAACATCTAATTTTGTATCAATCAACCCCAAATTATTATCTAAATTATTGGAAAAAATGAGACTTCCAGCACTTACTCCTATTACCAATCCATTGTCATTAATATACTCCATTCTGCTATTTGTTCTCTGTATTTTGCATAAGCACTATGAGATTTATGGTAAGTACGATAAAACTCCTGCACATTCTGATAGCCGTATCTTTTGGCAATGCCGGATAATCCGATATAGTCCGGGAAATCCTCGATAGAGAATTCATAATCCTGTCCATTCGTCTCGCTGTAAGGGATTTCCCGCAGTCTCCGTTCAACAACCTCACCTTTTTCAGTCTTGATTTCGACCTTCCTTGGCTGGCTGCTTCGGTAAAAATTATTCATGGCATAAGCCACTTCCTTTGTGATTTCAATCATCTTTCCATCTACATTTGCATAATATCTCCCGTCGTATTTATATGGATGTTCAATATACATATCCGTCCTCCTGAATTTGAAATTTGTTTGCCAGTTTCAAATTCAG
>DETV01000103.1 GCA_002361775.1 Eubacterium sp. UBA3279 | reverse complement strand
TAATAATAGTATAGTATTTTGACATGATAAAAATATCAAAATTGTGTTCAATTATTATAAAAATCGTATTTAGAGGTTGTTATGGTTGATATGAAAATAAAAGAGGACAGTTCGGAAATTGTTCCTTATGATGAAATCAATATTCCCATATGTATTACAGAGGGCTATCTGTCCCATTATCCTAATTACCGCGCCCTTTGTCATTGGCATGAAGATCTGGAATTTATTGCAGTTTTAGATGGAAGTATGGAGTATTACGTGAATGGAAAAAATATTTTCCTGCAGAAAGGGGATATTTTGGCGATCAATTCCGGAAGACTTCATTATGGGTATTCCACGTTAAAAAATGAATGTCATTTTTACTGTATTATTTTTCATCCCTCACTTATTGCCACGAATCCATATCTGGTGCAGAAATATATTGTTGCCGTTACAGAAAGTGACAGAGAGGATTTTATCTTGTATAAAAATGAAAACAGTATGTTCGCACTGTTGGAAACTATTTACAGAACAAAAAAAGAAGGTTTTCCGGGATTTGAATTGGAAGTATTAGGTTTATTTCAGAATTTATGGAAAAGAATATATGTTGATATCATTGCAGAATCCGTTCATAGAGATACAGCCTCGGGAATGGAGGTGAATTCGCAAAGAAAAATGGTTTCGTATATTTATCAGAATTATGGAGAGAATCTTACATTGGATGAAATTGCTTCGAAGGGGAATGTATGTCGAAGTAAATGCTGTCAGATTTTTAAGAAATATATGGGGAAATCCCCTATGGATTTTGTAAATGCCTATCGGCTGGAGTGCAGTCAGAAGTTGTTGTTGACCACATCCAGAAGTATAACAGATATCTGTACCGCCTGTGGATTTAATCATCTCAGTTATTTTTCCAGACAGTTTCAGATGAAATTTGGGTGTACGCCCAAAAAGTACAGACAATGTGGGGGGAGAATACAGGATCTTCCCTGAGAAAAAGTTCAGGGAAGAGGATCCCATTCATTTAATCCGATGCTTTGGCGATATTTGGCTTCTTCCAGGGTGAGAGGTTCAGGATCATCTTTCAGATATTCCATCAGTTCGTCGATTCCCTCCCGAGTTACGTTATTTACCAGAAAAATGCGTTCACATCCTGCGTTGATGAGCCACTGTCGGACCATGGGTACATTGGCATAGGGAGAGTCAATTTTGGTAATAATACCAATAAGGGGACGAAGAATAAAGGAACGTCCTCCCGGGCCAAACAGATTAAAAGGTTCATCGGCAGCCTGTACCATGGCAATTACGTCAGCTTCAAAGGAAAAACAGGCAAGACCAACACTGAATCGTTTTGATTCGGCATATTCACCAGGAGAATCAATGGTATCTTCTTCGGTATTCGTATATTGAGTTTTAATATAATGAAGTTCTTCTCCTTTTAAGGCCTGGGTGAGAGAAGTTTTCCCGGCTTCGCTTCTTCCCATTAAAAATAATTTTTTCATAATAATCTTCACCTTTTAGCTTCTGTGGACTTCACAGGTATGAAATCCCAGTTCTTCTCCAAAAAAACGCACTACTTCCCGTACGGCAGTTTCCACCTGGGAAAGTCCCCCGGTGATGATCAAAGAACCACAGAAGCGATCCATGAAACCGATTTCCACCTGGGCGCTTTTTACTGCAATGTCTGCAGCTACAACAACTGCTTCCCAAGGAGTGAAACGAATCAGTCCGATGGATTCTCCTGTGTGATCTTCCCCTTCATGTACGCCGATATGAAGGGCAAGATTCTGATAAATGCACGCCTGAGAAGGATTCAGAATATGGGCAAGACAAACTTCTTTACCGGGAACACGTACCCGGGTCATACGAAGCTTTTTTCCCTTTAATTGTTCATAATCGTTATGGAAAATTTTTTCCAGTAACTCTTCTTTTGTAATCTGAGCCATGAGATCACTTCCTATCTTTTAGTGATGTTGCAGACCACATACCCCAGGGTATCACGGAAATAATCCACAACTTCAGTCATGGCAGACATTACATCTGAAATGTCTCCGGTGATGATCAGGGTTCCTGTGAAACGATCTGCAAATCCCAGATAAATATTTCCGCTTTTTACTGCGATATCAGATGCGATCACTGCGGACTCCGGAGGGGTCATATTCATAATTCCAATGGCGGATGACCGATAATCCACCTGAGGGTTTAATCCCAGTTTTTGATATATGATAGGTGCAGGACCTCCCATGACATGGGCAAAGGTAATTTCCTTGCCAGCCACAGTTTCCTGAACAATTCTTATTTGCTCTTCATGAGAATTTGTCATTACTAGCTTCCTCTCTTTTGATTTCGACATAAATGTCATTATAATTTAAGTGTTAATAAAATGATACTATCTGAAGAAATGAATGTCAAGGGAAGAATATGAAAAATAGGCATAAAACCACGAAAATCCACAAAAAACAACATTACAAAGTTGTGTGATAACGTCACAGAGGAAATTTTTTTATTCTGGTATAGTAAAGCCATAACAAACGAAGGAGGAATCAACGGATGGGATTCTTTGATTTATTTAAGAGAACAGATATCAACGAAGGTGTGAATCAATATAAAGCAACAAAAAATGCAGTTCTTTTGGATGTGCGCAGCGCAGGAGAATATGCAGGCGGTCATATTCCGGGAAGCAGAAATATCGATGTGAATAATATCGGAGGAGCTGAGAGGATGATAAAAGACAAGCAGACCCCCTTGTTTGTTTATTGTCACAGCGGCGCCCGAAGCGGCAGAGCAACTTCTGTTTTGCGGGAGATGGGATATACAAACGTGAATAATATCGGAGGAATTGCCGGTTATACAGGAAGAGTGGCGAGGTGAAGAAGATGAAAGTGATTATCGTAGGAGGTGTGGCAGGCGGAGCCTCTGCTGCAGCAAGAATCAGAAGATTAGATGAAAATGCGGAAATTCTCGTATTTGAGAGATCCGGTTATGTATCGTATGCCAATTGTGGACTGCCCTATTATATCGGGGGAGTGATCACGGATGCAGAGGAACTGACACTGCAGACTCCGGAGAGTTTTTATCACAGATTTCGTATTCAGGTAAAGGTACGTCATGAAGTGACAGCCATTCATCCGGAAAATAAAACTGTGACAGTAAAAAATCTGAACACAGGGGAAGAATTTGAAGAAACTTATGACAAGCTTCTTCTTTCACCGGGAGCAAAGCCTACCCGTCCCAAGTTATCAGGAGTAGATGGAGAGAGGATTTTTTCACTTCGTACAGTAGAAGATACGCTGCATATCCGAAAATTTGTGGAAGAACATCAGCCTAAGACGGCAGTGGTTGCAGGCGGTGGATTTATCGGTCTGGAGATGGCTGAAAATCTTCAGGAACTGGGAGTTAAGGTTACCATTCTTCAAAGACCGAAACAGGTGCTTCCGCCGTTGGATTCAGATATGGCGTCCCAATTACACGGACTACTGCGGAGTAAAGGGATCACCCTGAAACTGGGCAGTTCTGTAGCGGGATTTCAGAATGAAGGAGATACGGTAGTTACTTTCCTGGAAAATGAAAAGCCTCTTCGTTCAGACATGGTACTTTTAGCTATCGGTGTTACTCCGGAAACCGGACTTGCCCGGGAAGCAGGCCTGGAATTGGGAATAAAAGGAAGTATTGTGGTAAATGATAGAATGGAAACTTCCGTACCGGACATTTATGCAGTGGGAGATGCTGTGGAAGTAAAACACCGGGTTACAGGCAGCCGGGCGGTGATCGCTTTGGCGGGACCGGCCAATAAACAGGGACGTATCGCAGGAGATAACATTTGCGGAGGCAACAGTGTTTATAAGGGCTCTCAGGGATCTTCTGTTATCAAATTGTTTGAATTGACTGCGGCATCCACAGGAATTAATGAAAAAACAGCCAAAGAGGCAGGAATAGAATATGATAAAGTGGTTCTTTCTCCTGTTTCCCACGCTTCTTATTATCCCGGTGGAAAAGCTATGACTATGAAAGTGATTTTTGAGAAAAAATCTCTTAGATTATTAGGCGCTCAGATTGTAGGCTATGAAGGAGTAGATAAAAGAATTGATGTGCTGGCAACTGCTATTTTTGCAGGTTTGACGGGAACAGATTTGAAAGATCTTGATCTGGCGTATGCGCCGCCTTATTCTTCGGCAAAGGATCCGGTAAACATGGCTGGATTTATGATAGAAAATCTCGCAGAGGGAAGGGTTAAACAGTTTCATTGGGATCAGGTGGAAAGTCTGCCGGGAGATGGCAGCGTTACATTGCTGGATACCCGTACACCGGGAGAGTATTCCCGGGGTCATGCAGAAGGTTTCTTTAATATTCCGGTGGATGAACTCAGAGAACGGATAGGAGAATTGGAAAAAGGGAAGCCGGTATATGTGATGTGTCAAAGTGGTTTGAGAAGTTATATTGCCAGCAGAATTTTATGTCAGCATGGCTTTGAAGTATATAATTTTTCAGGAGGTTATCGTTTTTATAAAATGGTAACGGAGGATCAGTTGGTGAAAGCATCATCTTATCCCTGTGGTCTTGAAAAGTAGACAGAAAGGAGATTGTTATGAGATTAAAAGATAAAGTTGCGATTATTACAGGAGGCAGCCGGGGAATCGGGTTTGCCACAGCAAAGGCTTTCCTGAAAGAAGGGGCAAAGGTTATTATCACCGCCAGCCGGGAAAAAACAGCCAAAGAGGCAGAGGAGAATCTTAAAGCGCTGTATCCGGAAGGAGTGGTGGAAGGGATATACCCGGAACTGGGATGTTTTGAATGTGTAAAATCTGCTTTTGCAGATATTGCTGAACGATATGGAAGTATTGATATTCTGGTGAATAATGCGGGAATGTCAGAGAGTACATCTTTTGATGATTATACCGATGAGACATTTGATAAAGTCATGGATCTGAATGTAAAAGGAATGTTCAACAGCTCCAAGGGAGCGGCAGAATGGATGGTAAAACAGGGATCCGGCGTTATTCTCAGTACGTCTTCCATGGTAAGTATTTATGGACAGCCCAGTGGAATTGCATATCCCACATCAAAATTTGCGGTAAATGGTTTCACCGTTTCTCTTGCCCGGGAATTAGGACCAAAGGGAATCCGTGTCAATGCAGTGGCGCCTGGAATTACAGAGACAGATATGATGAAGGCTGTGCCGAAAGAGATTATTGATCCTATGATTGCCCAGATTCCTCTTCGACGTCTGGGACAGCCGGAAGATATTGCCAATGCTTTTGTATTTCTGGCTTCTGATGAAGCGTCTTATATTACCGGTGTGATTCTCAGCGTAGACGGGATGGCACGTACCTGAGTGAATGGGAGAAAAACTGAAAATAAAAAGGATATCCGTTCTGCTGATGTTACATACAGCGGAACGGATATCCTTTTTTTACATTTAGCCGGTAATATGGCGGGCTACATACACACCGCTGGCAGATGCGTGAGACAGAGAATGAGTCACGCCGCTTCCGTCGCCGATGATGTACAATCCTTTGTATTTACTTTCCAGATTCTCATCAATGTCCACTTCCATATTATAGAATTTAACTTCTACACCATACAGAAGGGTATCGTCGTTGGCAGTTCCCGGAGCAATTTTATCCAGAGCATAGATCATTTCGATGATACCATCCAGAATTCTCTTGGGGAGTACCAGACTCAGATCGCCAGGTGTTGCAGATAAGGTAGGAGTTACCAGACCCTCCTGAACTCTCTTTTCAGTACTTCGTCTTCCTCGTACCAGATCTCCGAAACGTTGAACGATCACGCCTCCGCCCAACATATTGGAAAGGCGGGCAATGCTTTCTCCATATCCGTTACTGTCTTTAAACGGTTCAGAAAAATGTTTTGCTACCAGAAGAGCAAAGTTAGTATTTTCTGTCTGTTTTTCAGGGTCTTCATAGCTGTGTCCGTTGGCGGTAACAATACCGTTGGTGTTTTCGTTTACTACAATACCGTGAGGATTCATACAGAAGGTACGCACATTGTCTTCAAATTTTTCTGTGCGGTAAACAATTTTACTTTCGTACAGTTCATCTGTAAGATGAGAAAAAATAACGGCAGGAAGTTCCACACGAACACCGATATCCACACGATTGGACTTTGTGGGAATATTCAGATTCTTACACACGGATTCCATCCATTTACTTCCGCTCCGACCTACAGAAACGATACATTTTTCACAGTCAAAGGAACCCTCTTTGCAGAAAATGCGATAACCGTTTTCCAGAATTTCCATATTTTCCACAGGAGTATTGAAGTGAAACTCGATTTTGTCTTTTAATTCATTATAAATATTTTCAAGAACTACATAGTTAATATCTGTTCCAAGATGGCGCACAGATGCGTTTAAAAGTTTCAGCTTGTTCTGAATGCAGAGTTTTTTGAATTTTGTTCCGGCAGTAGAATAGAGTTTTGTTCCTTCTCCGCCGTGTTTCAGATTGATTTCATCTACATATTTCATCAAGTCAATGGCCTGTTGTTTTCCGATATGTTCAAAGAGTGTTCCGCCAAAATCATTGGTAATGTTGTATTTTCCATCAGAAAAGGCGCCTGCTCCTCCAAATCCACTCATGATCGCACAGGTTTTACAATTGATACAGGTTTTTACTTTGTCTCCATCAATGGGGCAACGTCTTTTTTCCAGAGGATTTCCCGATTCAAATACGGCGATTTTTAAAGAAGGTTCTCTTTTGATCAGCTCATATGCAGAAAAAATACCTCCTGGTCCGGCTCCCACAATAATTACATCATATTTCATAGTTTCCATCTCCTTTCCCATAAAAAAGACCCAATATTTTCTTAGAAGAAATATTGGGTCTTTTTTAAATAACCTATCTTATTATATCTTTGAATTAAAGAGGATGTCAAGGCTTATTCCTTATTTGTTTTGGTAAATCCATGAAGCCAGTCGGATTTCAGATAAAAAAATAAAAATACAATGGAACTTAGCGTCCATGTGATGGGATATGCCCAGAAAATCACCTGAATAGAAGGAATTATTTTCACAATGATGGTGATATAAGTCACACGGATAATACACCAGCAGATCATCATGACAAACATGGGGATAATCGATTTTCCTGCACCCCGGAGAAGTCCTGCAATACAATGAGAAAATGCCAGGAGAAAATAAAATAAAGTAACGGTTCGCGCCTGCTGCACCCCGAAAGCCACTACATCGGGATCGCTGTTAAAAGCGGCAATCAGAACAGGGGATGCGAAATATATAATGATTCCAATGCATTCAGCCAAGATCAGACTGCATGTGATACCAAAGCGCGCTCCTTTTTTTGCACGTTCATATTTTTGTGCCCCCAGATTCTGGCTGATAAAGGTGGTCAGCGACATGGAAAAACAGGTAATGGGAAGGAAACCAAAACCTTCTACTTTGGAGTATGATCCACAGCCGGCCACAGCCAGTTTTCCGAAACTGTTAATATTAGACTGCACCACCACATTTGCCAGAGAAATGATGGAATTTTGTACGCCTGCCGGCAATCCGTTGGAAATAATCTGCCGGAGCATAAAGGGATTTAGTTGGATTTTACGCAGATATACCCGGTATTCTTCCGGACTTTTCCGTGTCAGGCGGTAGAGACATAAAAAAGCGCTGACAAACTGAGAAATAATGGTAGCGGCGGCGGCAGCTCCCACGCCCAGGTGAAGAACGCCTACAAATAAAAGATCCAATCCAACATTTACCATAGAAGAAAATATCAGATAATATAAGGGATGCTTACTGTCCCCCACGGATTGCATAATGCCCACAAAATTATTGTATAAAACAAAGGCTATAGAACCAAGAAAATAGATTCGGAAGTACCGGATGGAATTTGGGAGTACGTCTGCAGGGGTTTTCATAAGAATGAGAATTTTAGGCGCCAGCAGAAGTCCGAGAATAGTCAGAAGAATTCCGGAAATCAATCCAAATCCAATGGTAGTATGAATCGCTTTTTGTAATTCTTTTGTCTGCCTTGCTCCGTAATATCTGGCAATGACAACACCGGCGCCGATAGCGATTCCATTAAAAAAGCCCACCAGAAGAAAGATAAGACTTCCGGAGGAGCTGACGGCTGCCAGTGCGTTGCTCCCAAGAAAATTTCCCACGATCAGGGAGTCGGCAGTATTATAAAGCTGTTGAAAAAGGTTGCCAAGAAAGATAGGAATGGCAAAAGCGGTCATTCTCTTCCATATGGGACCTTCTGTGAGAAGAGTTTTTGAAGAAACATTGCTCATAAGTAAAACCTCGCTAATTACAGGGCTGCCGAAGCAGCCCTGTCAAAAATTAAATGTCTGAAAAATCTTACTGGTCGTTTGTCAGATGGAATTTGTCCAGTAAGTAGAAGATTAAGCTCAAACCCATGGCAACAACGCTGGCAAGTACCATACCGGTAAGCTGAACGTCACCCAGATTCAGAGCGATTCCTGAAAGTCCGATAACAAATACGACAGAGGTAAGTGTCAGGTTTCTTGATTTGCCGTAATCTACTTTGTTATCAACCAGAATACGAAGTCCGGATGTTCCGATCATACCGTAGAGGAGAATGGAAATTCCCCCGATAACTGGTCCGGGAATGGTGCTGATCAAAGCAGACAGTTTTCCGCAGAAAGAAACAAGGATAGATAAAAGCGCTGCTCCACCGATAACGCGTACACTGTATACGCCGGTAATCGCCATAACTCCGATATTTTCTCCGTAAGTGGTAGTCGGTACAGAACCGATGAAACCGGAAATAGCAGTGGAGAAGTTATCGGCAAAGATGGAACGGTGAAGACCGGGATCTTTAATCAGGTCTTTGCCCACAATCTTACTGGTGACAATCTGGTGACCAATATGTTCAGAAGTGATAACCAGAATAACCGGAAGGATGGTGAGAATCGCTTCGGTTTTAAATTTGGCTATATGGAAATCAGGAATGGCGAACCAGGAAGCCTGTAAAACATCTTCAAAATTCAGAATACCACAGAATGCGGCAGCCACATATCCTGCGATGATGGCGATCAGGATAGGGATAACAGAGAGAAATCCCCGGAACAGGATCTGTCCGAAAATTGCCACACCCAGAGTAACCAGGAATACAATTACATTTTTAACATCAACTTTTTCCACGTTGATCAGTCCTGCAGTACTTGCAGCGGAACCAGCCAGTTCCAGACCGATCAGAGCAACAACAGGACCCATGGCAGCCGGGGGCAGTACAATGTCGATCCATTTTGTGCCGAATTTGTAAATGATTAATGCCAGCACGCAGCCACAGAGGCCTACAACGACGAAGCCACCCTGAGCATACTCAAAACCGTACTTGGCAATGACGGCTCCTGCCGGCGCCAGAAATGCAAAGCTGGAACCCAGATAAGCCGGCGCTTTTCCTTTGGTGATCAGGATGAACAGGAAGGTTCCCACACCATTCATGAAAAGGACGATAGCCGGACTGATACCAAAGATAAAAGGAACCAGAACGGATGCGCCGAACATGGCGAACATGTGCTGGATGCTTAAGGGTATCAGAAGTTTTACAGGTACCTTTTCATCCACTTGGATAATTCTCTTTTCCATTATTTACCTCTCTTCCTCATCTGCTTTGTGCAGAGAAATATAAAATGTGAGCGTATGCACGCTGTTCCTATTATAGCATGGAAGAAGCGTATATGCCAGAAAAAGGTGAAGTTGTTCTGGTTTATATGAAAACAGAATGGTAAAATAAAAATAATTGGGAAAAACAGTTGCCTGTAGATATAGTTATGGCAGGTATAACTGAGCAGGAGGAGAAAGAAAAATGAATGAGAAGATTTTAGTTGTAGATGATGAGAAAGATATCAGAAAACTGTTGACTGATTATTTTCAATTGCAGGGATATCAGGTTTATACAGCAAAGAATGGGGAAGAAGCTTTGGAAAAGATTACGGTTGGGCCGGACATTATTTTGCTGGATATTAATATGCCTCAGATGGATGGGATGGAGGTATGTAAGAAAATCAGAGATTATGTGTCCTGTCCGATTATTTTCCTGACAGCAAGAATTCAGGAACAGGATCGGATCAATGGGTTGATGATCGGGGGAGACGATTACATTATGAAACCATTTACCGTTCGGGAACTGGGAGCAAGAGTGGCAGCTCATTTGAGAAGAGAACAGCGGATACAGGCGAGAGAAGATATTAAATTTCAGCAGGAACTGGTTATCAATTATTCTTCCCGGCAGGTATTGTTTCAGGGAAACCCTGTCAATTTTACAAGAACAGAATTTGATCTGGTAGAATTTCTTTCTCTTCATAAAGGGCAGGTATTTTCAAGGGAAAGAATTTATGAACTGGTCTGGGGGTATGACGGACAGGGAGACAGCGATATTATTATGGAGCATATTCGAAGGATTCGGATGAAACTGAAAAGATATACGGATACCGTTTACATAGAAACGGTATGGGGAGTGGGGTATAAATGGATTGGATAGATGAAAAATTAGAAAAACTGAAGAGATGGATTTCCCATGCGGATTTGAAAAAAGCTTTGATCCTTTATATTGGTATTGCAGTTGTTTCTGCTGCCTTGGCTACAGTTTTGACAGCGCAGATCTGCAATAGTTGGGCGAGAGTTTTGCTGACGCCTTATTCGGAAACGGAACTGATCCGGGGAATTGATCAGGAAGGGCATCTGGTGTTTTTTCATCAGGAAAAGGCATATCAGGCGCTGCCCAGATCTGTTACGGTGGCAGTAATATTTTTAGAAGCAGTGGGAGACGGGAGTGTTGTGGTGTACGCTCTTGCAGCAGTTATTATAGTGGCAAGGCTGTATTATAAAAACAAACTGAATCCTCCGATTCGGCTTCTGTTAAAAGAAGCTGAAAAAATCGGGAATAATATTTTGGATTATCCCTGTCATTCTGAAAATGGGGATGAATTGGGGAAAGTGTGCAATGCAGTGGATACTATGAGAAAACAGCTTGCCTGCCATCAGGGAAAAATCTGGGAAGATATGGAAGAACAAAGACGCCTGAATGCGGCGTTTGCCCATGATATGCGTACTCCTTTGACGGTTTTGCATGGGTATGTGGATATGCTTTCTATTTATCAGGAAAAAGGGCAGTTATCTCCGGAAAAATTCCAGGAGATTCTCGATATGATGGATGGACAGATATTTCGTTTGGAAGAATTTGCCAATACCATGAAAGAACTTCATGGTCTGAAGGAAAGAGAATTACAGAAAAAGGATACCACATTACAGGAAGTAGCTGCCTGTTTAAAAGAAACTGTGGATATTTTAAATCATACACAGAACATATCTCTTGTTCTGGAGGAGCCCCAGAATAAAGACCAGAGAATAATGGCTGATATTTCTGTAATGATTGAGGTGGCAGATAATCTGATTTCTAATGCGCTTCGCTATGCTGTGTCCGGAATTGGAATCAGTTTGGAATATGAAAATGGGATCCTATCCTTATATGTGAAGGATGATGGAAGAGGATTTACAGGAGAAGAGTTAAAAATGGCTTTGCGGCCATATTATGGTGAAGAAAAGGATTCAGGAATTCATTTTGGGATTGGATTGTCTATTGCGAATACCCTTTGCGAGAAACATGGGGGCAGTTTAAGTCTGTCCAACAGTATTGAGGGAGGAGCTATTGTGTGCGGAACTTTTCAATGTGAGATTTTGTAGGGTAAAAATAGAGATTTGCTGTTTATACTGGGAACGTAACAAAGAGATGGAGTAACTGTGAGCGCAGGAAACAGTTGCCTGATCGGATGAAAAGAATTTCAGAAAAAGAAAAGAGGAGTATTATGGATACAGAAATTGTGTTGAAGGATCTGAGTAAATGTTACGGAAAAAAGCAGGCATTACATCATGTGAATCTTACGATTCCTCAGGGAATGTTCGGCTTACTGGGCCCCAATGGAGCAGGAAAAACCACGCTGATGAAAATTATTTCCACCTTGCTGCCCAAAACATCCGGTGAAGTGAAAGTATGTGGAGTAGATATTGAACAGAAAAAAGAAATCCGCGGAATGATCGGGTATCTCCCTCAGGATTTTTCCTTGTACGGAAATATGACTGCTTATGAAGCAATGGATTATCTGGGAGTGTTATCCGATATGAAGAAGCAGGAAAGGAAAGAGCGAATTCCGTTTTTACTGGAAAAGGTGAATCTGTCAGATGATCACAGGACAAAAGTAAAGGCTATGTCGGGAGGGATGAGAAGGCGGCTGGGAATCGCTCAGGCTATCCTTCACGATCCGAAAGTATTAATTGTGGATGAGCCGACGGCGGGACTGGATCCGGAAGAGAGAGTTCGTTTCAGAAATCTTCTCTGTGAAATAGCTGAGGACAGAATTGTTATTTTGTCTACGCATATTGTAGGAGATATTGAAGCGACCTGTGAAAATATTGCTATTTTGAATCAGGGAGAATTGCTATTCCAGGGAACAGTGACAGGACTTTTGGAAAAGGCAAACGGTAAAATATTTTCTGCTGATGTGTCACGAAAAGAATTACCTATGTTGAAAGAACAGTATGAAGTAACCAGTATGATGATTCAGGGAACGCAGGCACAGGTAAGATTTGTTGCCGGAGAAAAGCCTTTTGCCAGTGCAAAAGCCTGTATCCCAAATGTGGAGGATGCCTATATGTGCCTTATGCACGAGAAAAGAGGTGACCGTTAATGTTTGGGACTTTATTTTTGAAAGAGTGCAGACAGATATGGAAGAATCTTACATATTATATTCTGGTGGCAGGACTGGTGTTTTTTTATGGAAGTCAGATGGGAACCATCAGTCAGTTGACAAAGCCGGTACCGGGACAGGAGGGAAGTTATGGAACGAAACCCAGTGAAGATCCGGATAAAGTGATGGGAGCCACATTGGCTCTGCTTGCCAGAGAGTATGAGGAAAACAGTTATACGGCTTATCCGGTGGGATTTTATAAAAATGTGGTATTGAATACGGAAAAAGCAGAAAAGGTGCATCAGATTCTGAAAAGCTGTACCGGTCTTTTAGAAGGGTATACAGAAGCGATTGAACAGACAGAATATCAGGAAGATTCTCCCATTCTGGTCGGGTATCAGGGAGAAGAAAGATTATCTCCCCGGGAAGGTCTAACGTATGAAGAGTTTTTGGAAGAAATGAGCAAAGTGGACAGCATACTGGGAGGAGGCAGCAGTTATTCCCGGGAAACAGTGAATGAAAATGCTCAAGATCCTCTTACTTATGAAGAAGCTTTGGAATCATATGAGAAAAGTCTGTATGAAGATAAGATAAGCGGAGGATATGCACGTCTATTCTGTGATTATATGGGAATTCTTCTGGCGCTGCTGCCTGTCTTTTTGGCAGTAACGAGAAGCCTGAGAGATAAAAGAGCTCAGGCAGATCAGGTGATTTATGCAAGAAAAATATCTTCCGGGGCAATTATGGTAAGCCGCTATCTGGCAACGGTGGTGATGATCAGTATTCCCGTACTGTTGATCAGTATTATGCCATTGATGCAGTGTGTATATTTTGGAAAGATTTTGGGTGTTTCTGTAGATTATTTTGCATTTCTGAAGTATTTTGGCGGATGGCTGCTTCCTTCTATTGCAGTAGTGACTGCTTTGGGATTTTTCTTCACAGAACTGACAAATAGTCCGGTGGCTATTTTGATACAGGGAGTGTGGTGGATGATCAGTCTGTTTATGGGAGCAGAAAATCTGGTGGGAAAAGTGGGATGGAATCTTATGCCTAGATTTAACTCTTCAGCAGATACCGGTATATGGCAGGCACAATTTCCGCAAATGATTAAAAACAGACTGTTGTATGTAGTGGCAGCAGTAATTTTGATGATTGCTACAACCGGCATCTATCATTTAAAACGGAAAGGAGTATGGGGAAATGGCAGAAAAATATCTGGAAATCATAAAAGAGTATCTTAAATATCATTACGCAGGTCATTTCCTGGCAGCATTTTTATTTTGTGGGGCAGCACCATTGATTGTGGGGATCGAAGCATTGGACCCACGACAATCTGCCCAGGTTATGGAAATGTATCTTTCTGTTATTGGGATCATACTTCTTGTACCCTTATTTATTCCGGAGCAAAATAAGGATATTCGTGATGTGGTGGCAGTAAGAAAAACACCTATGCTTCTTCACCATATGGTGAGATTGCTTTTGGGACTTATGTTTCTTGGGATATTTGTGGGGGTGTTTTTGTTTTGGATGCATGAGGGACAGTGTCATTTTTCTTTCGGAAAAAGTTATTTTGGAACAATGGCGAACTGTATATTCTTAGGAGGCTTGGGAATCTTTTTTTACGGGATAGCCGACAATCTTCCGGCAGCATATATGGTTCCCATGTTATATTATGTGGCAAATTATGGGAGCGGGAGGAAGTATCTGGGAAAATTCTTTTTATTTTCCATGACGATGGGAAATAGTATGGAAGAAAAAATATGGCTGCTTGTGGGAGGAATTTGTCTGTCTGTCCTGGGAATCTGGTGGAGAAATTCAGGAGAAAGACTGATTGCATCCAGTCAAACAGGAGTCGGTGGAAGAAATCGATAAAATCGGAGGAAATATGTTGACAGCGCCTTATGTTAAGCATAGAATGGTGAATATTACGGAGGAAAAAGAAATGAGTATTTTCACATTGTTTACGTTAGCAGTAGGCCTGTCGATGGATGCTTTTGCGGTGGCTGTCTGTAAAGGTCTGGCCATGAAAAAAATCACATTGGGAAAAGCTGCGATTGTGGGATTATGGTTTGGAAGTTTTCAGGGATTGATGCCACTGGCTGGTTATTTTTTAGGAGTTCAGTTTAAAGACAAAATTACGGCAATTGATCACTGGATAGCATTTGTGCTATTGGGATTGATTGGTATCAATATGATTCGGGAAGCGCTGTCAAAGGAGGAAGAATGTTCTTCCTGTAAAGAAGAAGCAGATTTATCTGTAAGAGGAATGTTTGTCCTGGCCGTAGCTACCAGCATCGATGCTTTGGCGGTGGGAGTTACATTTGCGTTTTTGAGAGTTAATATCTGGTGGGCCGTTTGTTTTATCGGAATTGTTACCTTTCTGTTTTCTATGGCAGGAGTAAAAGTGGGAAATGTTTTTGGAATAAAATACAAATCAAAAGCAGAACTGGCAGGAGGAATCATTTTGATTTTTCTGGGAGTTAAAATTTTGATCGAACATTTGGGAATCCTTTAGAAAGTATGAGGATAGTTGTTCCACAAAATGATTTGCGAATGGAAATAGTGATGTTTTGGAAAAAATGATGATAAATTTTTTTCGAAACATCATTATTTTTTTGGAAAAACACAAAAAATAAAGAAAAATATCCAATTCCACACAATTAAAGTCAGATAATATATTGAAAATAATTGAAATGTAAGAAAAAAGTAAGGCGTTATTGGAAGGAAAATGATATAATGAATATACATAAAAACAGGTGCGTGTGAGTTGGAGGTGATTGATATGTTGAAAAACAATAAAATTTCCCGGTTGTTGTCATTGATTCTCGTATTTATTATGGTATTAGCCTTAGTTCCTGCAAAGGAGGTAAGAGCCGCTGAAAACGGCCAGGATGTTTTCGTTATTACCTCCTTTGAAAAATGGGATGAATGGAAAATGGAGAAAACTTCCTATCTTCCAGGGACAAAAACAGAGGATATGGAATTCCCAACAGAGTGGAAAGTGAAAGGATTTTATCAGACAGATACTACAGAAACAATTGTAGAGCAATTGTTGAAAAATCTGGTATGGGAAGGTACTTTACTGGAAGAGAAAGACACCGGAGAAGAAACACAAGAGAAGGAAAAAACGATATATTCTGAAAAATCAGCAGCAGGTGAGTATGTTTTTCGGATTGTATTTCCTGAAAATGTGAAAGTGGCAGAAGAAGTGGTCGTACCATTTCAGAAGATTCGTATAGCTCAAGAACCAACGGTGGAGGAACCAAAGGCAGAGGAACCGAAGGTGGAAGAACCGAAGGCAGAGGAACCGAAGGCAGAGGAACCGAAAGTGGAGGAACCGAAGGTGGAAGAACCGAAGGCAGAGGAACCGAAAGTGGAAGAACCGAAAGCAGCGAAAAAGGTGTGGCGTATAGAAGCAAGGATTCTTGAGCTGACCCGAGGAGATCAGAGAATTCTTCTGGGAAAACGGTATCAAATCTATCATGAAATTTATGAAGGTGATAAATTGGTTGATCCTCAGCCTTTGGTAGATTATAAGGTAACAGAAGGTCAGGATGTACTTGAAATTAAAGATAATAACATTGTAAATCCACTAAAACAGGGAAGTTTTAAGATTGAAGTATCCGGTCTGAATCTTCCGCCGGATGTGATTTGTGATTCCATTTATCTGGAGGGAAATGTGGTGCCTCAGAATACGGATGATACGATTCACTGGTTTAGAATTGGCAAATGGGAAGGTAAGATTACGGAAGATGCGAAAGGAAGTACAATAGTTATAGACGTTCCCTATGGCACTGATGTAACAAAATTAATTCCCGATTTTGAGATTGATGAATATGCAACAGTGGATAAAGAGATGTTAACAGAGCAGGATTTTACGAATCCGGTAATTTATACAGTTACTTCTGAAGATGGAAAAAATGTAAATGTATATACAGTAAAGGTGAATGTGGTATGTACTCATAAATGGCTGGCTGCAACTTGTACAAAGCCGGAGACCTGTGAAATCTGCGGAGCTGTCCGTGGTGAAGCGCTGGGACACAAATGGAAAGAGGCAACCTGTACAGAGCCGAAGACGTGTACCGTATGTAAAGTTACAGAAGGAGAAGCGTTGGGACACAAATGGAAAGAGGCAACCTGCACAGAACCGGAAACCTGTACTGTATGTAAGATTACGAGAGGGACAGCTCTTGGGCACAGTTGGGGTGACTGGAAAGTAACGAAAAAACCTACTGTAAAAGAAGGAGGATTGGAAGAAAGAACCTGTTCCAGATGCCAGAGTAAAGAGGTAAGAGAGATTCCAAGATTGAATATTATTGGAAAGCCAGAAAATAATTATATCACAGGCATAAAAGACAAAGGCGTATATGGAATTCGTGAAGTAATTACAATTCAGGCTTATGGAGATGGCATGAATAATGAAAAACCTATTGCCAATGATGTCAGGTATCTTCCTGTTAGCTGGAAGGTTACATCTTATACCGTCTGGGACAAAGCTCCATACAAGGTTTCTTTCCAGATAGATACAGAAGGAAATTATCAATTAGAAGTACATTTCCAGAAACAAATCTATGATGGAGAAAAATGGGTAAATCAAAAAGAAACAGACGTACGCGCTATAAAATTCTCTGTATCCGCAAATAAAGTGGTTCCTGTGAAAACAGCAGATGAAAATCCGACAGGCATTCTGGCGGTGCTGCTTCTTCTTTCAGCAACAGCAATGGCAGTTACGGCAGGATGGAAGCTACGCAGAAAAACGAGATAAAAAAATAACAGGAAAGTAAAGATGAAAATTCCCCGAAGTCTCAGTATATCTCTTGCGGAAATTGTCTAAAAATGATACACTAATGAGAAGCAGAATCAATGCTGCACGGATAGTTTTACTATCCGTGCAGTTGCAATTTAATTAAGCGGAGGATACATAGATGAAGAAATTAACTGTAAAAAAAGGTTCAACCTGTATGGCATGTCTGGAGTGTGTGAGAGCCTGCTCTATGAGTTTTTATAAAGTATTTGATCCAGACAAATCCTGTATTCAGATCGTAGAAAAAAAAGGAACCGTAAAACCTATGGTTTGCGTACAGTGTGGAAAATGTGCGAAGGTTTGTGAAGCTGGTGCGATTAAGCAGAATGCAAAAGGTGTATACATGATCGATAAAAAATTGTGTACCGGCTGTGGAAAATGCGTGGAAGTCTGTCCGTTTGGAGTTATGGTAAAAGCAGAAGAATCACCAGTATCTACCAAGTGTATTGCTTGTGGAATCTGTGCGAAAGCATGTCCGATGGATGTACTGGAAGTTGTAGATAAATAATTCTTAAATAAAGAACAGTGTTTCTGAAAGTACATTGATATACTTTGGAAACACTGTTTTTTATTTCAAGAGAAATTACTTCCTGCGAAATAGAATTTCATATATGGATCGCCCTGCGGAGAAATACCGTTTTACAGATAAGGAATGCCGGGAATTTCAGGATAGCTTCCCATGGCAATCAGCAGTTCCAGCCCGATCTGACGGGCAGAGAGTACAGATTCTTTTACTGCAGAAGCGTCACCTGATAAGGCTAAGATCACCTCATTGGAATGACTGGTACCAATGCTTGGGGTCATGTAACGGACAATATCTACACTGGCAGCTTTCATGGCGGTATCTGCCATGACAAGACCGATAGCGGCAGGGGAGCCGGCCATGAATCCAAAAGCCTGTTCCGGTTTAGCGTGAAAAGCTTTTGAGAGAACAGAACCGGCACTGGCAGAGTAGGCAAATTCCAGATGACCGGCCTTGCTGATATAAAGTTCTCCCGCGTATTTATTGGTAAGTTCCAGAGACAGTTCAATGGCGTGGCGCACATCAGAAATATCATTTCCGCCTAAAACCACATAATTACCATGACCGCCCCATCCTTTTGTATCTCGTGGGAAATCAATGGAAAGCGCTTCTGTGTTTGTTGCTTTCACCGCATCGTCGATAGCAGTTAACTGTCCGGCGGCGCCTGTACGGGAACTGAAAAGCCCTAGGGCGCGATATTGATTCCTACATCCATTTTTCCTGATTCCAAGTATAATATCTCCAGACTGTAATGCCAGTGATTCGTGATTAATTGACTGGAACTCAGATAAGAGAAAGAGCGCGCAGGCAAAGCCTCCGTTGTAATAACTTTTTCATGGAGCGAATCGGGCAACGTTCACCCCCCCCTTGATAGAATAAATGAATATAAATAGTATGTAAGATGGAAAAGGAAAAGTCAATATGAACCTACTTGTGAAAATGT
>DETV01000088.1 GCA_002361775.1 Eubacterium sp. UBA3279 | reverse complement strand
AGAACCTGTTTCGCAATTACCTATCTAGTTTTACTGTTAAATACCTTTCTGATAAATTGCTTCCGCTTTCGGAATTTTCCATCTTATGAATAAATCCCATGAAGAAACTGATGTACGATCTCGTAAGTTTTCTCATCTGTCATCACCAACATGGAATCCTCTTTTCTGTCTCTTTCCAACATCATCATATGAGAATCTAAAATTCCCATAAAACTTACTGCAAACTGTTCCTGTCTTCCCCGCATATTTCCCAGCATATCTGCGGAATCTTCAAATATTCTTACAACCAGTTCATAATACTTGTGAATCAGCGAATATACGGCCTGAAAACCTTCCGTCTCACGCCCCGCATAAAACTGGCTCAGCATAAACAGATAAAACTGCCAATGTGTGCCGGCAAAATCAAAGTAAGCTCTCGCCACCCGATATAATACTTCCGGAACCTGCCCCGGAATTCTGACTGCTTCCCGGAGACGTTCCTCCAAAATCTCACTGTTGGAACGAAGAATCTCTGCCAACAGTCCCGATTTACTCCCAAAATAATAATACAACGTGGGTTTTGTAATTCCCGCCTGATCTACAATCTCCTGTACTCCCACGGCATCATAGCCCCTGGCACAAAACAGTTTTAAGGCCGTCTGCAGAATCGCTTCTCTGTTGTCCATCTTCTTCTGTCCACTCCCTTTCTATATGGTAGCTGCCAACCGTTTCATACTTTCTGAAGTTATTATACCAATCGGTATACAAGGTGTCAACGGAAGAATTCAGGGAAATAACAAATATCCATATAACTATAAATTGAAAAGAAATTTTTCAGGGAAATTTAAGATTTGCTCTCCTTATTTCATGGTACAATGGGCAGGTAATAAGAATTCGTATATTTAAAGGAGTGATGCCTATATGCTTTGTCCAATATGTGGAGAAGAAGTCACAGGAAAATATTGCTGTCATTGCGGCGCTTTTCTGGATGCTGTAGATTCCAATACAACTCCGACAGAAATCTCTTCTGACAAAAGCAGTTCTAAAAATGCCAAAAGCGCTCCCCGACAGACTGTAAAACAAAAGAAGAAAGTAAAGAAGAAAAAAAAGAGAAATATCTTATCCACCGCCGGTTCTGTCACTACAGGAAGTGTTCGTTCCATCTGGAAAATATTTATTTTTGCCATCCAGTGGATTTCCAGTATCCTCATGCTGATCTCCACCTTCTGGCTTTTTAAGGGGTTCTGGATTTCCAGAAATGCTCTGGGTTCCATTTCCGGTGTATTAAAAGAACGCAATTACCCCCAGGCGCTTTTTCTTGCGCTGGCTCTATGCATTGTAGGATTTGGTATTTTGCAGGTTTTCTGGATGCTCAGCCGAAAGAAAATGCCGGATCAGGGGAAAATACGAAGAATTGATATGGGAAGAGGATTTTTGGGTTTTTCCGTATTTGTCATACTTTACCTTATATCCGTCTATATCAATCCTCTTATTCCTGTTTCTCCGGCCTTGCTGACAGGTCTGAAACAGATTTTTGCCGTAATCGCCGGACTGGGAAAATCATTTTTCATGATAAATGTTCTGGGAATTATTTTCTGTATCATAAGAAAAGTGGGGACGAGATAAACTCTCATCCCCGCTTTACTTTATGAAATACCCGATATCCGTTTTCTCTGGTTACCTCTTCTACTTCTTCCCTGCTGATTCCTTTTATCTCACTGATCGCCTGTACCACCCAGGGCAGATTCAGGGAAGAATTTCTTTTTCCCCGATTAGGTACCGGCGCAAGATAAGGAGAGTCTGTCTCCACCAGAAGAGCTTCCAAAGGCGCATATTCCACCACTTCTTTTAGTTTTCTGGCATTTTTGAAGGTGAGTACGCCTCCAATACCCAAAGAAAGACCCATATTCAGATATTCTCTTGCCATTTCTTTTCCATAAGAAAAGCAGTGTACCACACCGCCTATCTCTCCGGCTCTCATGCGTTTCATAGTTTCCAGCGTATCGCTGGCTGCCTCTCTGCTGTGGATAATAAACGGTAATTTTTCCTCTCTGGCTATTTGAAGCTGTCTCTCAAACCAGTATATCTGTGATTCGTGCTGTTCTTTATCCCAATAATAATCCAGTCCGATCTCTCCCACTGCGACAATTTTTTCATAGCGGCAGATCTGACGCATTTCCTCTATCCGCTCTTCATTCAGTGACCCCACATCATCGGGATGGACACCTACGGCCCCGTAAATAAATGGATATTTTTCCATCAGGGCAACAGTACGGCTCCAGTTTTCCACCTCTGCACAGACATTGATAACTCTTTCAATCCCCTGATGCTCCAGGGAAGCCAGCAACGCTTCCCTGTCTTCATCAAATGCTTCGTCATCATAATGGGCATGACTTTCAAAAATCATCTTCAACCTCCCATATCGTATGCCATTTTAGCAGATTTCTGCTCCGGCAGGCATTTTCTTTTCCGGAACTACCAGAGACAATTCTCCCTTTTCGTCTTCCGCACAAAGAATCATACCTTCAGACAGTACGCCTGCCAATTTTGCCGGCTTCAGATTTACTAAAACCATAACCTTTTTACCAACCATCTCTTCCGGTGAGTAGTGGGATTTGATACCAGACACAATCTGTTTTACCTGACTTCCGATCTTCACCTGAGAACAGAGGAGTTTTTTAGATTTTTTTACTGCTTCACAGGAAATGATTTCTCCTACCTGGAACTGCATTTTTTCAAAATCCTCAAACGTAATTTCTGCTTTTGGCTCAATATCAATCACAGGTTCTTCCGGTTTTTTATCTTCTGCTTTTTTTGCTTCCACTTTTTCCAGAACTTCTTTCAAATCCAGTCTCTGGAAGAGAATTTCCGGTTTTTCTGTTACTTTTGTTCCTGATATATACAGGCCAAACTGATTCAGTTCTTCGTATTCTCTCTTTTCACTGTTCAACTGTGCCAAAATCTTTTCTGTTGTTTCCGGCATGAAAGATTCCAGTAAGGATGCTCCAATACTGATTCCTTCCACCAGATTATACAGTACCTCTGCCAGACGGTCTTTCTTGGCTTCGTCTTTTGCAAGAGCCCACGGCATAGTCTCATCAATATATTTGTTGCATCGTTTAAACAGATTGAAAATTTCTGTAATAGCGTCTGCCACCCGAAGATTTTCCATCTTGGCAGCTACTGCATCTCTTGTTGCAGTTACCACTGCTTTCAGTTCTGCATCAACTTCTTCTTCTGCACCTGTTTTTGTCACCACTCCTCCAAAATATTTGTTGGACATGGAAATCGTACGATTTACCAGGTTACCCAGTGTGTTTGCCAGATCGGAATTCAGACGTTCTACCATCAGTTCCCAGGTGATCACCCCATCATTTTCAAATGGCATCTCATGAAGTACAAAATAACGTACTGCATCTACACCGAAGAAATCTACTAATTCATCTGCATACAATACATTTCCCTTGGATTTACTCATTTTGCCATCTCCCTGCAGAAGCCACGGATGTCCGAAAATCTGTTTTGGCAGAGGCAGATCCAGAGCCATCAGGAAAATAGGCCAGTAAATAGTATGGAAACGAATAATATCTTTTCCGATCAGATGAAGATCTGCCGGCCAGTTCTTTTTAAACTGCTCAGTGCTGTTTCCATCACAATCGTAACCGATACCGGTAATATAGTTGGTAAGCGCATCCAGCCACACATAGGTTACGTGTTTCGGGTCAAATTCCACCGGAATTCCCCATGTAAAGGAAGTACGGGAAACACAAAGATCCTGAAGTCCCGGAAGCAGGAAGTTATTCATCATTTCATTCTTTCTGGAAACAGGCTGAATAAATTCCGGATGAGTATTAATATGATCGATCAGTCTCTGAGCATATTTGCTCATTTTGAAAAAGTAAGCTTCTTCTTTTGCCGGAGTACATGGACGTCCGCAGTCAGGACATTTTCCATCTACCAACTGTGATTCTGTAAAGAAAGATTCACAGGGAGTACAATACATTCCCTCGTAATATCCTTTATAAATATCTCCCTGATCATACAGTTTTTTGAAGATTTTCTGTACTTGTTTTTCATGATCTTCATCGGTTGTACGGATAAATTTGTCATAGGATGTGTTCATCAGATCCCAGATTCTTTTAATCTCAGAGGACACTCCATCTACAAATTCTTTGGGTGTAACACCAGCTTCTTCTGCTTTTAATTCGATTTTCTGTCCATGCTCATCTGTACCTGTCTGAAAGAATACATCGTATCCCTGCTGTCTTTTAAAACGGGCAATACTGTCCGCCAACACTACCTCGTAGGTATTTCCAATATGCGGTTTACCTGATGTATAGGCAATCGCTGTGGTCATATAATATTTTTCTTTTGCCATTTTCATTTCCTCCAATATAATTTCTTCACTCTTCAAAGAATACACTTTTATTTTCCCGGAATAACTCCCTGAAAAATAAAAAACCTCGCCTTCTCATAAGAAGACGAGGTGTATTCTCGTGTTACCACTTCTATTCGCTCAGACTTCACAGCCTGAACCTCCATGGGTACTTCATACCCTGCCGCTATAACAGGCGGAACCTGTCGTAGCCTTACTGTACTTCGGATACCTCGTTACAGCTCGGTACGCCTCTCAGAAGCCATCTTCCATCAGCTCTTCTGCATCCCTCTCAGCTTCCGGGAATTCTCTGTAACAGAAAACTGCTCATGTACTCTCTTCGTCACTGTGTTTCTCTCTTTACTATTAAAGAGATTAGCACAAGAATGCTGATTTGTAAAGGGTATTACCACAGCGCTTTATAGATTTCTTTCAAATCTTCCGCTGTCAGATCCTTCCGTGTATTGGACGGACTGCCGCTTGCCATGGCGTCTTCTGCCATTTTATCAATAACGCTGAAGAATTTTTCTTTATCAATACCATATTCTTCTAAGGTCGGAATTTCCAATTCTTCGCACAGTCCGATTACAGCCTGCAGGAAATGATAGCTTGCTGTTTTATCATCTTCCTGATTTTCTGCCACATGGATCGCCCGTCCCAACTGTCCAAACCGTTCATACACTTCCTGATCCGCATCTTCAAGAACGAAAGAGAAACAGGCTTTTAACAGCATGGCATTGGATAAACCGTGTGCCACATGGAACAATGCGCCAATAGGACGGCTCATACCATGTACGATAGTTACAGATGCATTATTAAATGCAATTCCTGCTTCCAGGGCAGCCACTGCCATATTCTCTCTTGCTTCCACATCGGAACCTTCTTTGTAAGCTCTGGGCAAATACCGGAAAATCTTTTTTACTGCTGAAACTGCGAAAGTATCAGATAATCCCTGTGCTTTTCTGGATGTATACGCCTCAATGGCATGGGTCAGCGCATCCAGACCGGTAGCTGCGGTGATTTTCGGCGGAGCTGTCATAGTAAAGCGAGGGTCGATCACTGCAAGGTCCGGCATTAAAACACTGCCTTTTAACAACATTTTAATATCTTTTTCTGTATCTGTGATAATTGTAAACTGTGTAGCCTCAGAACCGGTTCCTGCTGTTGTAGGAATGGCTGCCATCGGAGGTGTTTTCTTTTCAAAGATTTTTCCCATATAATCAGAGATTTTTCCTCCGTTAGTAGCCAGGGCCCCAATAGCTTTCATAGAATCAATGGGGCTTCCTCCGCCAAGAGCCACCAGAAAATCACACTTTTCGGCCTGATACATTTCCAGTCCTTTATAAATCATCTGATCTGTAGGCTCTCCGCTGATTTCCGAATAAATTACATATTCTATTCCCTGATTTTTCAGCGCATTTTCCACATGAGCAACATTTCCCAGTTTTATCATAACTTCATCTGTCACGATAAGAGCTTTTGTTCCCATCTCTTTTAGAGTCACTTCTGCCATCTGCAATGCATTTTCTCCGGAAACGATCCGTCCCGGCATAATAAACTCTCTTGCCATCTTCTCTTCTCCTCACATTCTTTAGAACCAGTCTTATAATCCTGTTTTCTCTGCAATAAATTTTCTTGCGCGGATCGCATATTCCAACGGATTTGCTTTTGCAGGATCCTGCTCTGCTTCTACTACCATGTATCCGGCGTAATCTGCCTCTTCCAATACTTTGAAAATAGAATCAAAATCTACGCATCCGTCTCCCGGAATAGTAAATGCGCCTGCACGAACACCAGCCAGGAAACTCATGTCTTCTGCTTTTACTTTTTCCACTACTTCCGGACGGATATCTTTCAGATGTACGTGTTTGATTCTGTCTACATATTTGGTAACCATAGCTACCGGATCTTCCCCACAATATGCAAAATGTCCGCTGTCAAATAACAGGCTTACATATTCCGGATCAGTTCCCTCCATCAGACATTCTGTCTCTTCTGCAGTCTGTACAACAGTTCCCATATGATGATGGAAAGTAAGACTGATACCATACTCATCTTTTGCGATTTTTCCCAGTTTGTTCAATCCCTGGCAGAGAGTATTCCACTCTTCCTCATTCATAACATATTTGTGACCAAATACCGGTGTTTCCATCTGTCCCTGTACACTGTAACTCTGCTCAGATGCGCCGATGATCTTAGATCCCATAGCTTTTAAAAATGTTAACTGTGCGCGGAATTCTTTTTCTACTTCTTCAAATGGTTTTGTAAGCAGGAAAGAAGAAAACCACTGATTACAGATTTCTACTCCTCTTAATTCCAGAGCTTTTTTCAACACTTCCGGATCCTTCGGATATTTATTTCCCACTTCGGAACCGGTAAATCCAGCCAAAGCCATCTCGCTTACACACTGTTCAAAAGTATTTTCTTTTCCCAGATCCGGCATATCATCATTTGTCCAGGCAATAGGTGCAATTCCTAATCTTACTCTCTCTTTGTTTAACATATTTTTTCTCCTTTTTAATATGGTGTATTAAATACTTCTATATGACGTTTTACATTTTCATAAGTTCCCTGAGTCATTGCTCTGTTCAGATCAAAGAAGTTATGATTTTCTCCCTGCTGCATATATTCTTCTGCCTTCTTTGTCAATGCTTTAAAGCTTGCTGTGGCAATATTGACTTTTCGGATTCCCAGAGAGATTGCCCGTTGAAAATCTCTGTCTGTAATTCCGCTTCCGCCGTGAAGAACCAGAGGAATATCCACTCTCTTGTGAATCTCTTCCAGCACATCAAATGCCAGATGTGGGGCTACCGGATAATCTCCATGTGCATTTCCGATTGCTACCGCCAGCGCATCCACTCCTGTTTCTCTGCAAAAAATCTCTGCATCCTCCGGATCTGTGCATCGAATACCATGGTCAGTTTTTCCGTCCTCACTTCCGCCTACCAGACCTAATTCCGCTTCCACAGTAGCTCCATATGCTGCTGCCATCTCTGCCACATGTCTGGTACTGGAAATATTTTCTTCAAAAGGCAGTCTCGAACCATCAAACATAACAGATGTAAATCCCAGTTCCAACGCCTTTTTTACTGTTTCCATGGTAAGCCCATGATCCAGATGCACCGCGATATTTACAGACGCTTCCTTTGCAGCCTGAACCATCATAGGTCCCATAAGCTCCAGAGGGGAATCCGGAAGACGTACTTCAGCAATCTGAAGAATGATAGGGGTACGCAGCTCTTCTGCTGCCCGAACAGCTCCACGAACCATTTCCATACTTCCCACACTAAATGCCCCGAAACCACGATTTTCTCTGGCTGCCTGCGTGAGCAATTCTTTCATTGTTACCAGTGCCATCTTGTCACCTCTTCTCAATTATTGGGTATATTTTGGTTATCTCTTGAGGTAACGATACCATTTTGCACTGTTTTTGTCAACAAAAAATGGTAAAGTTCAGCCAATCCTTGTGGAACAGTTCAGCCTTACGGCTGAACCAACAACTCCTGGCATTTATCATAGATACTACTTTGAGGATATCTATTTATTGGGGAATTTGGGCATAGGACATATCGATTTCTGTATATGCCCAAAATAACCTGGAAAAAGAGGAATTTTTTGGTGTTTTGGGCATATAGCAGGTCAGCATTCAAAATAAATCCCGTGTAACGGCGTGTTTTTGGGTATATGAGAAAAGTGATGTACATATATGCCCAAACAAGAGAAAAAAGTGAAGCTCTGAAGAGATGATTTGGGCATAGGATATGGTGACAAATCCTATATGCCCAATACGCGCGGATTCAGCTTCTAAGCTGAACTGCTACAAAAATCCTGGTACCCTGTTCCTAAAGTTTCTATGCAATATTTTTCATAGACAGAGACGCCAACCTATTCGTTGTACCGATACTCATTTATATATTTCACCATTATTGCCATCAATCATTCGACAAACCATTTTTTATTGTTTGGTAAAATTGTATTGGACAGGAAAACTATCATATAGTTTCCCTGTCCAATTTTATATTTGGATCATCTCCACGATATCAGATTTTTTTATTATATTTCTTTCCAGATAATCTCATTTGCTTCCATATCCAGATCAAAACTTGTTCCATCTCCTTTATAGATGGTGGTACTCTGAGGTTCATACGTGTTGTTTACGATACAATATTTTCCATTTTTCACATATGCATGAACTTCCACATTATAGTTTGTACTAAACCATTTGTGGAGACTTTCTTCATCATGAGAAGCCCAGAGGATTGCTCTGTACAACAGACGGCTGTTTTCAAAACTATAAGGCAGACCGCTGATGTATACGCCACGTCCGTCTCCAAACTCATTCACTGCCATCTGTACTTCTTTTCCTGTCTGACGGATGATCGTAGTATCCGGCATTGCATACATATTTTTCTTGCCTTCTCCAAAATCAACCTCTCCCCGGCAGTCTTCAATAATAAAGTGATCGTGTTCTTCCCAGTTGTATTTATCTTTATTCAGATCGAATCCATTTTCTCTTTCCACACCAAGAACACTTCTCAACTGAATATATTTTCCCTGCCACTGGTGTCCTGCCGGTTCACCGATTCCTATGAAGCCGCCTCCTTCATATACAAACTGGTTGATGGCTGCCACCAGTTTTTCATCTTCCCAGTTTACTCCTCCTGTATAAGCGGTATCTCCGTCACCTACATTCAGAATGACGTCCACATCTTTGAGTATCTCAGGATTTTCTTTTACTTCATCAAAGGTAATAAATCTTACATCAAAAGGAGCGCCGCTTAATGCTTCCATAATTCCTGCATAAGAGTAATTCTGTTTATGGTAAATAGCATGATGAACCATATGATTGCCCCACGCACGCATTTTACCCCAACTATTCAATACAGCAACCGTTTTCACACAATATGGCGTAGTGCCTTTGATATTTTCATACAGGGTACGGAATTCTTTGCAGACACTTTCTACATAGTCGATAAATTCCGGGAATTTTACTGCCAGCTTCAGATATCCGCCGTATCCGATACGGTCAATCGGTTTTCTCAAAATCGCACGACGGGCAGTCACCCAGTTTACCTTTGCCTCCTTCACCGGATCTCCTCCTTCATAGAAGGTATCCGGGAAGAAATACGGAAGAAATCTTCCTTCTGTATATTTCACTCCTGGTATATCGCTGATCAGACGTAAAGTAGCTCCATTTCCCACAGAACCTACTACCGCATCCAGACCTACGGATTTGAATTCTTCCATAAACGGTTCCATTCCAATCCAGTGATCTCCCAGAAACATCATGGCTTCTTTTCCATATTCATGAACAATATCTACAAATTCCTTTGCGAGTTTTGTCACTTCTCTTCTCTGGAAAGCAGTAAAATCCAAAAATTCTTTCGATGGGATACGATACATATTGTTCATATAGCCCTGATCGATAATAAATTCCGGACGGAACTTATATCCCACCTCCTGTTCAAACTGTTCCAGAATATAAGGACTTACTGATGCAGAATATCCATACCAGTCCACATATTTTTCTCTTGCCAGTTCATCAAAAATCAGAGTAAACTGATGGAAAAAGGTGGTAAAACGAACTACATCTACATAAGGATGCTCCTCCAGGAACTTTCTCAGACGTTTCTTAGAAAATTCTTTTGTTTTCGGCTGACGAACATCAAAAGTAATCTGTTTCTCCACTCCCTGCCAGTCATTGGTCACCGCATTATACATATGCACCGGATCCCACATAATATATGCGAGAAAACTTACTGTATAATCATGGAAAGGTTTCGCCGGATTGATAGTTACGTTCCCTGTTTCTTTCTCATAACTCCATTCAGTTACAGGAACAACTTTACCGGTGGTACGGTCAATTACTTCCCACCATCTCTTAATATCATCATGAGAATTTACTTTCAGCATATCCGGATATAAATGATCCATCAAATGAATCGACAACTGCCCTTTTGTTGCTGTATGAATCGCTGTCATAATATACATCTGCTGAATTTCATCCGGATTTGCTTTTGCCCATTCATTATCTTTTCTTGTGGTATAATACGTAGCATACACTTTCGCATCTACTTTTTTCAATTCCTCGGGATAATCTGTTCCGTCACAATCCCGAATAGCGTCTGCCCCCCAACGCTCCACCAATTCCAATGTTTCCGGAACAACATCCACATCTGTAGGAATCGTTACACGACCTTTTGTACATTCTTTGCTCATAGCCTTCTCCTTTCAACTGAAGCATTTCCCTGTTACTGATACATTTATTATACCCATTCCCGGTTTTTCTTTCTATGGTTGTCTTGTCACGAATATTAGATATCTTGCTTTTTAAATCCATGATTGTTATACTGAAACTCAGAATATGTTTTCTCATTTATACACCTTGTCACCACACCTTTAAGGAGAAACTCTTATGGAAAATATGACTCATTCATTTACCGATTTATCTTATGACCATTCCGAAAATCAACGTCTGCGCTATGTATCCTCCTCTTCCTTTGGAAAAGACTGGAACGGTGTACTCCATGCTCATGACTGTACCGAACTTTTTTATGTGACAGACGGAGAAGGATGGCTGTGTACCGCCGATGAAAAAGTCCCTCTCCAAAAAAATCAGCTTGTGATCGTGAATCCCAAAGTTCATCACACGGAGCGTTCATCTCTCACAAATAAAATGCATTATATTGTCCTGGGAATTGATAACCTGCAATTTCATTTTGGCAAAGAAAATATTATTCTTCCCTTTCAGATTTTTCAGCTATCTTCCCAAAAGGATATTATTCTTCCCCTGATTCAGGCAATTATGGAAGAGTTGAAAAAGAAACAAGCTTCCTACGAGGAAATCTGCCAGCACTACCTTTCCATTCTGCTGTTACAGCTCCAAAGAATCACGGGGCAGGAACTTAATCTCTCCGTTCCCAATGATATCCCCTATGAATGTGAAAAAGCCAAATCATATATGGAAGAACATTTTCGTGAATCCATTACGCTGGAACAGTTGGCAGAACTTACTCACTGGGATAAATATTATTTTGCCCACCAGTTTTCCAGAGCTTATGGGATTTCTCCCATCAATTTTTTATTGAATTTAAGAATTTCCCACAGCAAACAGCTTCTTAGCACCACCGATTATTCCATCACCCAAATTGCTGAATCTTCCGGTTTTTCTTCTCAGAACTATTTTTCTCAGATTTTCAGAAAATGTACCGGAATTTCTCCGAGAGCTTATCGGAAGGTGAGTACAGAAGTAAAATCCATCCCCTAAAATTATTTTCATTGCAAAATTTTATCAAACCTTTTACAATATATGTGGATATAATTTTGTAACTGTCTCATACTGTTACAGTTACAGGCAAAACCTAATAAATATCTATTTCAGGAGGAATATTATGGATAAAAAAGAATTCGCTTTACAGCAGCATGAAAAATGGGCTGGAAAACTGGAGGTGGTAAACCGTGCAAAACTGGATACCCCGGAAGATCTGGCTGTATGCTATACCCCAGGTGTTGCTGAACCTTGCCTGGAAATTTCTAAAGATACAGATCTTTCTTATAAGTACACACGCCGTCATAATATGGTAGCTGTCGTTACCGACGGAACTGCAGTATTAGGACTGGGTGACATTGGACCGGAGGCAGGTATGCCCGTTATGGAAGGAAAATGCTGCCTGTTTAAAGCTTTCGGCGATGTAGATGCATTTCCTCTGTGCATCCGTTCCAAAGACGTGGATGAGATTGTAAACACTATCAGCCTGCTGGCAGGAAGTTTCGGAGGAATCAATCTGGAAGACATCTCAGCTCCCAGATGTTTTGAAATTGAGAAAAGATTAAAAGAATGCTGTGATATCCCTGTTTTCCACGATGATCAGCATGGAACGGCTGTTGTTACTATGGCTGCCATGTTAAACGCGCTGAAAGTAGTCGGAAAAAAACTGGACGAAATCACTGTTGTTACTTCCGGCGCCGGAGCTGCAGGAATTGCAATCATTAAACTGCTCATCAGCATGGGACTGAAAGACGTTATCATGTGCGACAGAAAAGGAGCTATTTACGAGGGTCGGGAAGGATTAAATAAAGAAAAAGAAGAAATGGCAAGAATTTCCAACCGTTCTATGAAAAAAGGTACTCTGGAGGAAGTAATCAAAGGAGCTGACGTATTTATCGGTGTTTCTGCCCCCGGCACACTGACCCAGGACATGGTACGCTCTATGGCAAAAGATCCTATCATCTTCCCAATGGCAAATCCTGTTCCTGAAATCATGCCGGAAGATGCAAAAGCTGCAGGCGCCGCCGTTATCGGAACCGGACGCAGTGACTTTCCTAACCAGATCAACAACGTGCTGGCATTTCCCGGAATTTTCCGCGGCGCCTTAGACGTAAGAGCCAGCGATATCAATGACGAAATGAAAATAGCTGCGGCATACGCTATTGCTAACATCATCACAGACGAAGAGAGAAATGCGGAATACATCATTCCAAATCCCTTTGATAAACGTGTGGCAAAAGCTGTGGCAAGCGCTGTAGCCAAAGCAGCCAAAGACTCTGGCGTAGCAAGAATCTGATATTTCCCTTACAAGGATTTCAAAGGGGAGGTGTGACACACACAGGTCATACCTCCCCTTCTTTAAAAACATCTATTGTCCCTCAATTCCAACTTTGTTCTCATTTCTCATACATTTTTTTTTTTAAATCCTGCTTTTATTCGTATTTAGGATATAAATAGGGAATTCAAAACATTCTACAATAATAAAAACTTGTAACCCAAAAGAAATAATCGTTACGTGAAATTGGAGAATGTCTATGTATTCTACTATTACCGATATTGTCCACCGTTTGTATTTATACAGAAAGAAACTGAATAAAAAGCAAGAAGAAATGTGTAAAATCTTCAATGTGACCCAGGGATATTATAACAAACTGGAAAATGGCCAACATCTTCTTTCCTTTCACTGTTTACAGGCGCTGTACAAGGAAGGCGGAGATGTGTACTATCTGCTTACCGGTCAGGAGTATCATCCAGGAATTCTGGATACTTATATATCAAAATTTCAGGATACAAAAGAGATTGCCCGGTTTTTAAAGTTATTAATCTGGACTACGGAGCAGGGAATGGACAGGCTCCACCTTGAAAACAGAGAAGAACTCCATTCTATGTGGAAATATGTATCCTTGGCTGAAAATGAATATATCACCAAGAGCATCTGGATCAATATAAGAAAAGCTGAGGAATTATCTCAATTAGAAATGGCTGAACTTATGGATATTAATATCAAACGCTATCGTCGGATTGAGAAAATGGACAGTCTGCCGGATGCGGTTATTCTGGCTACCTTATACGAAAAACTCTCCTATTCTCCTTTGTTGTTTCTGGAAAACAAATTATATTTTCCAGATATTATTAATCGAATCTGGGAGACTTTCCCTGAAGCTCTTACACAGGAACTGATCTCCTTCCTTGACGATGGCGTACATTTGATTTCTGAAAAAAGCATAAAATCAATTGACAATTTCTGAGAATATATTACAATGCAAGTATAGTTTAACAGAGTAATTGGTTCATAGATATACGGAAAGAGAGGTCCTGGATATGACAGAAAAAAGACCGATGCAGCCGAAAATCAAAATTACAGGAGTGAGCCGATTAGCTGATATTGAATGGGTAAATATTGCCAAGCCCGATTTTGCCGGTTTTATATTCGCCAAGAGTCACAACCGTGTCACACTGGAACAGGCAGAATTTTTAAGACGTCGCTTAGATCCCGACATCAAGGTAGTGGGGATATTTTCCAACACCAGTTTCTGGCTGATTACAGAGCTTCTGGAAAGCGGTATTATTGATGTGGCACATTTGCATGAAAATATTCCCCTGGATGAGATTTTACAACTTCGAAGAATGACAGATAAGCCTCTGATCAAAACTATTTTTCTCCACACAATCGAGGATATTGAAGAGGCACAGCATTATCCTGTAGACTACCTGATGTATGATTGTCCTGCCAATGAGAATGATCCTTCTCGTTCTTTGCAGCTTTTGGCTGAGTATGGACCCCAGAAGAGAAAATTTTTTATTTCTGACCATTTATGCCAGCAGGATTTTCAGGGAATCATTCAGCAGCTACATCCCTACGGAGTTAACCTGGAAGATTTTCTGGAAAGAAAAGGCCAAAAAGATCTGGATAAAATTCATAAATTGATTCACCTGATTCGAGAAATTTAATAAGGAGTGGCTGCTGCATTTTTATCTGATGCACAAACGCCACTCCTTTTATTTTTCTACTCTTCCAGAATCTGAATTTCCAGATAATCAAAATCAATTGCATCTATAAAGTTATCTGCCGAAAACCTTGTCTTATCATGGCGCTGAAATTCACTGATATTGTGATCCAGCCATATGGGTTTACTCAAATCCCACAAATAACAGATTTCTTCCAGAGAATTAAAGATTTTATGTGTTCTGGTATCATTGGTTTCGTCACAAATTACGGTGTCTTTGACCATGTGATTGTCCGTCCAGATCTTTCCCCACAGCCGAAACATGGAAGCCACCTCCTTATCCTTTTAAGTTAAATAGGCGTTTGCGAAACGCCA
>DETV01000004.1 GCA_002361775.1 Eubacterium sp. UBA3279 | reverse complement strand
GGCCGTTTTAACTGGCAATCTGCAAAAAAGAATAAAATGGATTCCCGTGGAACATATATCCGGGGAAAATTTCATGTGACTAAAAAGATTAAAAATGGGTATCTGGTGTCCACAGCCCTGGAATTATATCATTCTTATCTGAATGGTGTAAAAGTGGGAGATGGTGAAATGGCGCCAGGATGGACTGTTTATAATGAACATCTTTTGTACCAGACTCATGATGTGACTTCCTTGTTACGGCAGGGAGAAAATGTATTGGGAGCTCATGTGGGGGCCGGATGGTATAAGGGGCGTATGGGATTTGAAAATTATAGAAATATTTACGGTCCGATTACAGTTTTTTGGGCGCAGCTTTTACTTCGGTATGAGGATGGGACGGAAGAAATTGTGGCTACAGACGAGAGTTTTCTGGGCTGTGACAGTCCGGTACTTTTTTCTGAGATTTATGACGGAGAGTTATACGATGCCCGTAAGGAACAAAAAAGATGGAATCAACCGGGATTTGATGAGAGTGGATGGAGAAAGGTACATAGAGTAGAATATCCGGTTAAGAAGCTGTCATCTCAGGCTGGATGTAAGGTAAGAGATTACACAGGATGGCCATCTTGTAACAGGATTTGTGGGAACACTGGGATGGCCTGAAACCGGATGGATCCATGTGGAGTCCTGATATGAATTCTTTTAACCATTATGCATATGGTGCATAGGAGAATGGTTGTATCGTGCAGTAGCCGGAATAGAGGCAGATCCTGCTGCCCCGGGATATAAACACATTAATAAAGGCCGAATTAGAATCTGGAAATTATCAGATTTTTTATGATAAAAGATAAAATATAAGTTAAAATATAAGGAGGATTACTGCTATGTTGTATCCCAAAAATCAAAGTCCCCTTACGGACGAGTTATTTCAAAATCCCACCAGCGAATATCGTGGAACCCCTTTCTGGGCATGGAATTGTCAGATGACAAAAGATAAAATCACTACAATTGTAGATGCTTTACAGGATATGGGTATGGGAGGAGGACATATTCATTGCCGGACAGGTATGAATAATCCTTATATGAGTCAGGAATTTCTGGATCTTGTGAAGGATGCCAATGAGAAATTCAAAGAGAGAAAAATGATTACCTGGCTGTATGATGAGGATCGTTGGCCTTCGGGAGCCGGCGGTGGTCTGGTTACGAAGGATCAGGAATATAGGATCCGTTTTCTGGTATTTTCTCCAAAACCACTGGAGGGAGTTCCTGAAAGCAGCCTTTCCTCCAGCGGGCAGGCAGTTCGAAGTGAAAACAGAAGATTACTGGCAAAATATCAGGTAATGCTGGAAGACGGATGGCTGAAAGACTATAAACGGCTGGGAGAAGAGGAAGAGGTAGAGGAAGGATATGAAGCCTGGTTTGCTTATCTGGAAATCTCCGGCGATAATCCCTGGTTTAATAATCAGTCTTATGTGAATACCCTGGACAAAAAAGCAATCGAAAGGTTTATAGAGGTTACTCATGAGGCGTATTACAAGGATCTGGGAGAAGAATTTGGCAAATCTATTCCATCTATTTTTACCGATGAACCACAGTTTTGTCATAAAACCCGGCTGAATTACGCAGAGGATAAGATGGATGTAATCATTCCTTATACCGACGATCTGGAAGAAACTTTCGTGGAAGCTTACGGACACAGCCTTTTGGACTCTCTTCCTGAACTTTTCTGGGAGAAAAAAGAAGAGATGGTTTCCCAGATACGGTATCAGTATCATGATCATATTTGTGAGCGATTTGCTTCTGCTTTTGCAGATACTATTGGAGAATGGTGCAAAGAACATCAGTTGATGTTGACTGGACATATGATGGAGGAACCCACATTAAAATCACAGACGGCTGCCTTAGGAGAGGCTATGAGATCTTACCGTTCTTTTCAGCTTCCCGGAATTGATATGCTTTGTGACAGCAGAGAATTATCCACGGCAAAACAGGCCCAGAGCGCGTCTCGTCAATTTGGATGTCCAGGGGTTTTAAGTGAATTGTACGGTGTGACTAACTGGGATTTTGATTTCCGTGGGCATAAATTACAGGGAGACTGGCAGGCGGCTTTAGGAGTAACGGTACGGGTACATCATTTAACGTGGACTTCCATGGCAGGAGAGGCAAAGCGCGATTATCCGGCCTGTATCGGATATCAGTCTCCATGGTATAAAGAGTATAAATACGTGGAGGACTATTTTGCACGGATAAATACTTTGCTGACAAGAGGAAAAGCAGATGTGAAAATCGGGGTGATCCATCCTATAGAATCCTATTGGCTGTACTGGGGTTCAGAAGAAAAAACCGGAGGTATCCGGGAGGAAATGGATACGAATTTCCAGAATCTGATTCAGTGGCTTTTATATGGTTTCCTTGATTTTGATTTTATCAGTGAGTCCCTGCTTCCGGAACAAAACAGAGTAGAAGATCTGACAGATGGCAGCGAGTTTCCTGTGGGAGAAATGAAATATCAGGTGGTTTTAGTACCAAATTGCGTAACTTTGAGAAAAACCACACTGGAGAGATTGAAAGCATGGCAGAAAAATGGAGGTACTGTTATTTTTGCAGGAGATATTCCTTCTTATGTGGATGCAGTTCCTTCTTCAGAGGGTACAGAGTTTGCCCGTTCCTGTAATTGTATCCCATTTTCTAAAAACAGTATTCTCACAGCACTTGCTCCGGTGCGGACAGTAGAAATTCGAAACAGTCAGGGCTTGATGGCAGAAAATTTGATTTATCAGATGAGAAAAGAAGGGGACAGCGCTATTTTCTTCCTGGCTCATGTGAATAAAATGCAAACGCCGGATATTCCGAAAAAAGAAGAAATTACTATACGGATTCAGGGAAATTACCGGGTAATCTGTTATGATCCGTTACATGGAACGAAAGAGGAACTTCCCTGCAAATGGGAAAAGTGCAGTACAGTTATTGTCAGGGAGATGTTTGATCATGACAGTCTCCTCCTTCGTCTGGAACCTGCCTCTTCATGCGAATATCAGAATCCGGTGTCGGAAGCAATTTTCAGAAGAGAAGAAAAACTTTCTGTTCCAGATCAGGTTCCTGTAAAATTTTCAGAACCGAATGTGTTGGTTTTGGATCAGGCAGAATACGCTTTTGATGATGGAGAATGGATGCCCAGAGAGGAAATTTTAAGAATTGATAATCATTTCCGGACAGTTTTGGGATATCCCCTGCGTATGGAAGCTTTTGCCCAGCCCTGGGTAGACCAGCAGGAAGAAGAAGTGAAACATTATCTTAGATTACGTTATACTTTTGAATCGGAAGTTGTTGTGGAGGGAGTTGCGCTTGCTCTTGAAAATCCCCATGCGGAAATATTTTTTAATGGAGAACGGATAGACGAAGCTGTTATAGGTTGGTATACAGACCAGGATATTTTGTGCAGGGCTTTAGGCAACGTACAAAAAGGTAAAAATATTCTGGAAGTACAGATTCCCTATAGAAGAAAAGAAAATATAGAAAATATGTTTCTTCTCGGAAATTTCGGTGTAGAAATATCCGGGCGGAACGCGGTACTTACTGCTCCGGTAAAAGAATTGGCTTTTTCTGATATTACCCGGCAAAAACTTCCTTTCTACGGAGGCAATCTGGAGTATCAGATTCCTTTGGAAATAAAAGAGGACGGGGTTTTGAGCCTGGATGTTACAAAATTCCGGGCGCCGCTTTTAAGCGTACGAATTGATAATGGAGAAAAGAATAAAATAGCATTTTCACCTTATAACACAGAATTACCGGTGAAAAAAGGCATCCATACACTGAAAATCACTGTATATGGAAATCGGATCAATACCTTTGGAACTCTTCATAGCGGTAATGAAAGCGAGTATTGGTGTGGTCCAAATGCATGGAGGACAACGGGAACTTCCTGGTCCTATGAATATCAGTTGAAACCGGTGGGAATATTGAAAGCGCCGGAGGTTTCTGTCCGATACGAAAAGCAGGAAAATGTTTGAATTTAAAAAAGTTCTTCCCTCAAAGTAAATTATATGGTAAGATAGTGAGTAATATAGGAGTTGCCGCACTTGAGAGTAATCTTGGGTGCGGCAGTCTTAGAGGATAGAGCATGGTAAAAGTTATACCATTGGGTTGCAATACAAGGAGGAAGAATAGAACATGAGTCAGGTTGCTATTGTTACAGACAGTAACAGTGGAATTTCTCAGGAGGAAGCTAAAAAATTGGGAATTTATGTGATTCCTATGCCTTTTTTTGTGAATGAGAAAATTTATTTTGAAGATATTGATCTTACACAGTCACAGTTTTACCAGATGCTGGCAGAAGATGTGAATGTATCCACGTCTCAGCCATCCCCTGGAGATATATTAGACTTGTGGGAAGATTTATTGCGTCGTTATAAACAAATCGTGCATATTCCCATGTCCAGCGGGTTGAGCGCGTCCTGTGAAACTGCTCAGGGACTGGCCAGAGAATTTGATGGAAAAGTACAGGTTGTAGATAATCAGAGAGTTTCTGTTACCATGCAGCAGTCGGTGATGGATGCTATTGCATTGGTCAAAGAAGGAAAAAATGCTGTGGAAATCAAAGAAATTCTTGAAAAAGAAGCCAGAGAATCCAGCATTTATCTGGTAGTTGATACTCTGAAATATTTGAAAAAGGGCGGCAGAATCACCCCGGCTGCAGCTATGATCGGTTCAGCTTTGAATCTGAAACCGATTTTGCAGATCCAAGGAGAAAAGCTGGATGCTTACAAAAAGGTACGTGGCATGAAAGTTGCGAAAAAGAATATGCTGGAAGCTATGAAAAAAGATGTGGAGGGACGATTTGCATCCTATGTGGAAAAAGGTGAATTTAAACTTCACATTGCATATACTACCGGACAGGAAGAAGCGGAACAGTGGGTGGCTGAAATTAAAGAAGTTTTTCCGAATATAGAGATCAGCCGGGTAGATCCCCTGGCGCTTAGTATCGTATGCCATACAGGTCCTGGTGTACTGGCTATTGCCGGTTCCCATTGCCTGGA
Source organism: Eubacterium sp. UBA3279 (assembly GCA_002361775.1). GTDB lineage: Bacteria > Bacillota > Clostridia > Lachnospirales > Lachnospiraceae > Oliverpabstia. The sequence goes on along the minus strand of DETV01000004.1, from coordinate 41,637 downwards.
TTAATTAGAAAAAAATATATTATATGTATTGACAAAATATAAAACTTCGTGGTAAACTTACGAAGATGCCGCACAAAGAGGTAGAAGTGTTCGCAAGAACCACCATATTTGGCGAGTAATGATAATAGGAGGTGTGCCATATGTACGCAATTATTGCAACAGGTGGTAAACAGTACAAAGTAGCCGAAGGCGATATCATTAGAGTGGAGAAGCTTGGTGTAGAAGCTGGAGAAACTGTTACATTTGACCAGGTACTTGCAGTAAACAACGAAGGTTTGAAAGTTGGTGCAGATGTTGCTAACGCAAGCGTTACTGCTTCTGTAATTGAAAACGGAAAAGCAAGAAAAGTTGTTGTTTACAAATATAAAAGAAAAACTGGATATCACAAGAAAAACGGACACAGACAGCAGTTCACAAAAGTGAAAATCGAAAAGATCAACGCTTAATCAGGTGATCTGATGACAGAAGTTACGTTTTATCAGAATGCAGACAGTCAGTGTGTGGGATTTGATGTGAAAGGTCATGCAGGATATGCACAGGAAGGTGAAGACATTGTTTGTGCAGCGATTTCCGCATTGGTGATCAATGCAGTGAATTCTATTGATGCGTTTACGCAAGATCATTTTGACCTAAAAGTGGACGAGAATTCCCCAGATATTCATTTACTTGTGGAGGGAACTCCTTCTAAGGAATGCAGACTGCTTCTGGATTCGTTGATTCTCGGATTACAGAGAATGGAAGATGGACAGTACACAGAATTTATTGATATAATCTTCGAGGAGGTGTAAAAACCATGTTAAATATGAACCTTCAATTTTTTGCTCATAAAAAAGGAGTTGGTTCTACCAAGAACGGTAGAGATTCCGAATCCAAGAGATTGGGAGCGAAAAGAGCTGACGGACAGTTTGTAAAAGCTGGAAATATCCTTTACAGACAGCGTGGAACCAAGATTCATCCAGGTGTAAACGTTGGACGCGGAAAAGACGACACTCTGTTCGCTTTGACAGACGGCGTTGTTCGTTTTGAAAGAAAAGGAAGAGATAAGAAACAGGTTTCTATCGTTCCGGTAGCTGAGTAATGAGATGCAGCGGGCTTCAAATCACTTTGGTTTGAAGCCTGTTTTTTGTCACTAAATTTGTATGTATGAGTATCTGTATTTATGGAAATGGTAATTTCAGATACAGATATTTAGATTGGAGAAAATATATGTTTGCAGACAGAGCGAAAATAATCATCCGTTCCGGAAAAGGCGGCGATGGCCATGTCAGCTTCCGGAGAGAACTTTATGTCCCCAATGGCGGTCCGGATGGCGGAGACGGAGGCCGAGGCGGAGACGTGATTTTTGAAGTGGATGAAGGATTAAACACCCTGAATGAATTCCGCCATAAGAGAAAATATTCTGCCCAGGATGGTCAGGAAGGCGGAAAGAAAAGATGCCATGGTTCAGATGGAAAGGATATTACCTTGCGTGTTCCGGAGGGAACGGTGGTATATGAAGTACAAAGCGGTAAAGTAATAGCGGATATGTCAGGAGAAAACCGCAGACAGGTTATTCTGAAAGGCGGACGTGGCGGTAAAGGAAATATGCATTATGCCACGGCTACCATGCAGGTTCCCAAATATGCCCAGCCAGGTCAGCCGGCACAGGAACTGGAAGTTCGTCTTGAACTGAAAGTAATTGCTGATGTGGGTCTGGTGGGATATCCCAATGTGGGAAAATCTACGTTTTTATCCCGTGTAACCAATGCCCAGCCAAAGATTGCCAACTATCATTTTACAACATTAACCCCAAATCTGGGTGTGGTTGATCTGGAAGGTACAGACGGTTTTGTTATTGCTGATATTCCGGGGCTGATCGAAGGAGCTTCCGAAGGCGTTGGTCTGGGGCTTCAATTCCTTCGACATATTGAAAGAACCCGTGTTATGATCCACATTGTAGATGCTGCATCTACAGAGGGCAGAGATCCGGTGGATGACGTATATAAGATTAATACAGAACTGAAGGCGTATAATGCAGATATTGCCTCACGTCCACAGGTAATTGCAGCCAATAAAACAGATGTGATCTATCCGGAAGGAGAAGATCCCATTCAGAGACTGAAAGATGAATTTGAGCCTCAGGGAGTAAAAGTATTTCCTATTTCTGCAGTTACAGGAAAAGGAGTAAAAGAACTGCTTTATTATGTGAAAACTCTTCTGGATTCCACTCAAAAAGAACCTATTGTATTTGAACAGGAGTTCTTCCCGGAAGATGTTCTGATCAGTGAAAATCTGCCTTATACAGTGGAAAAACTGGATGATGGAAAAACTTATCTGGTAGAGGGTCCGAAGATTGAAAAAATGCTGGGATACACCAATCTGGATTCTGAGAAAGGTTTCGCTTTCTTCCAGAAGTTCCTTAAAGAAGGCGGTATTCTGGACAATCTGGAGAAAGCAGGAATCGAAGAAGGCGATACAGTCCGTATGTATGGATTTGAATTTGATTATTACAAATAATGGAGGATACCATGACAAGTAAGCAAAGAGCATATCTGAAAAGTCTGGCTATGACAACAGAACCAATACTTCAGATTGGAAAATCAAGCCTCACGCCGGAATTTACACAGTCGGTAAAAGAGGCATTGGATGCCAGAGAATTAATAAAAATCAGCGTATTACAAAACTGCATGGACGATCCCCGTCAGATGGCACAGATGCTGGCGGAAAGAACAGGATCCCAGGTAGTGCAGGTAATCGGGAAAAAGATTGTATTGTATAAGGAAGGCAAAAAAGAGAAGAAAAAAATACAGCTTCCTTAATGGGAGAACGATACATGAAGAAAAAAATTGGAATTATGGGCGGTACTTTCGATCCCATACACATTGGTCACCTGATCCTTGGTGAAACAGCATATGAGCAGTTTCACCTGGATCAGATTCTGTTTATGCCTTCCGGAAATCCGCCCCATAAGCAGAACAGAGAAGGGCGTGCTTCTGATGAACAGCGGGTAGAAATGGTTCGACGGGCAATAGAGGGAAATAGTCATTTTACCCTTTCGCTGGAAGAAATGAATACAGAAGGATACTCTTATACCTATCTGATGCTGGAACGGTTAAAAAAACTGAATCCTGATACAGAATACTATTTTATTATCGGAGCGGATTCTCTATTTGATTTTGACGGATGGAAAGAACCGGGAAGAATCTGCAAAGCAAGTCATCTGCTGGTAGCGGGCCGGAATCATGTGGCTGCGGATTTGCTGAAAAAACAGATGGATTATCTGGAAAAAAAGTATGGGGGATGTTTTTCTATTTTGGACGTTCCTAATCTGGATATTTCTTCTAAAATGCTGCGGGAATGGCTGGGAGCGGGAAAAGACATCCGTTATTATGTGGCGGATTCAGTATACCGTTATATTACAGAAGAGAAAATTTACCAATAAGAAAAATTGAGGTATGCACATGGATGAATCAAAATTTGATTTACAGAAAATAACGAAAAAACTGAAAAAATATCTGGATGAAGACCGATTGTGGCATACGCTGGGAGTTATGCATACGGCGGCAGCTATGGCTATGGTCTATCATGAAGATATGGAAAAAGCACAGTTGGCAGGTCTTCTTCATGATTGTGCAAAGTGTATCCCGTCAAAGAAAAAAATCAAACTCTGCAATGAGAATCATATCCCTGTCAGTAGTTTTGAAAAAGAACATCCATTTTTACTTCATGGAAAAGTAGGCGCCTGGATTGCCAAAGAAAAATACGGGGTGAAAGACCGGGAAATACTGGAAGCTATTACATGGCATACAACAGGAAAACCAGAGATGTCAGTGTTGGAAAAAATCATTTATATTGCTGATTATATTGAACCTGCAAGAGATAAAGCTCCCCGGCTGAATGAAATCCGGGCTTTGGCTTTTCGGGATCTTGACCGGTGTATGTATGAGATATTAAAAGATTCTTTGGAATATTTAAATACTCATCCGGAAGACCTTGACCCCACCACAGAAAAAGCATATGATTACTATAAGTGTAAGGTACTTACAAACGAATAAAAATTTCCAAAAGGGGGATATACTATGACAGAAGCAAAAAAGATGGCTGCCATGGCATGTGAAGCATTGGAAGATAAGAAAGCCGTAGATATCAAAGTTATTGATATTGAACAGGTTTCTTCCTTAGCTGATTATTTTATTATTGCAAGTGGAACAAACCGTAACCAAGTACAGGCAATGTCTGATAATGTGGACGAAGTATTGGGAAAAGCAGGATACCAGGTAAAACAGGTAGAAGGCTATTCTACTGCAAACTGGATTCTTATGGATTATGGCGATATCGTGATTCATCTTTTTGATGAAGAAAACAGATTATTTTACGATCTGGAAAGAATCTGGAGAGATGGAAAATCAATAGAGGTTACAGATTTAAAATAAGAATAAGAAAGTTCCAGGAAGCAGTTTCTCCTGGAACTTTTTTTCAGAACGTTAAGTTCACATAACATAATTATGTAAACTTAACTCATAAAACGAAATACGCCTATCACTTTTCCGAGAATCTGAAGATCCCCATGAACAATGATAGGATCCATATAATCATTTTCCGGCTGCAGGCGGTAATATCCATCTTCTTTATAGAAGGTCTTTACTGTCGCAGAATCATCAATAAGAGCAACCACCATATCTCCGTTGTTGGCAGTAGAACACTGTTCCACGATTACTTTATCGCCATCCAGGATTCCGGCATTGATCATACTTTCCCCTGCCACGTTGAGGATAAAAGTCTGAGCATTGGGCATAAACTCGGCAGGAATAGGAAAATAATTTTCAATATTTTCAATGGCTAACAAAGGTTCTCCTGCTGCAACACGCCCAATTACAGGTACATTGACCATCTCCCGTCGTACCAGATTAAAATTGTCATCCACAATCTCAATGGCGCGGGGTTTTGTTGGGTCTCTCCGGATATAGCCGTTCTTTTCCAGGGTTTCCAAATGTGAGTGAACAGAAGATGTGGATTTTAAATTAACAGCTTCACAGATCTCCCGGACTGCCGGGGGAAAACCTCTGTTAATAATCTCATTTTTGATATATTCTAAAATCTCCTGTTGTTTTTTACTGATCTTTCCATATGTCATAATGTTTACCTCCCGGATACTCTATATTGAATCATAAAAATGTATTATTTATCCGATTTTTTTTAATCATATCATAGATAACAGAAAAACGCAAACAAATATTCGGAAAATTTGTTCGGGCGTAGGAAAATCCATTGAAATGAATGACAGCTATATTGTATAATATATTGGCCTTATGTGATGGAACAGGTGGGATGGAGCCAGACTCAGGCATCGATGTGTTTTTATCTGGCGCTCAGTACGTTTGTATTTGGAAATATTGTGGGAGGAAGGCTGCAGGATCGTTATCATCCCGGCATTGTGGTCTGGACCGGCGGAGGGATATTTACTATTGGGATATGATACAAATTAAAGAAAGAGAAGAGCAGTAATTAATAAAACCCCCGAAGAAAATGTGGATTGGTCACAAATTCTCCGGGGGTTTTTTATACGAGTAAAAAAGAACATATTTTCGATTTTTTGTCATAACTCTATTGACAAACATTTGTTCGCATACTATAATAAAAACAAATAAAGAACAAATGTTCCCGAACAAATTTTCTTTTTGGGATTTCATGGAGGGTTAATTATGACAAGGAGAAATAGAAAAATGGCTGCACAAAAGAAAAGACGCATGGTTGTAATCGTATGTTGTTGTATACTGTTTATTACAGGACTTTTATTAAAGGTTTCTACTGTGGGGGCAGGTGATGAACAAAGTAACAGATATAAATATTATACTACCGTATATGTGGATCAGGATGTGACCTTATGGGATATTGCCGAGGAATATATTACAGTTGAGTATACAGATATCCATGCATATATGACTGAGGTTAAGCAGATCAACCATTTGGCTGATGAACAGCTTCAGTATGGGACAACCATATGTGTTCCATATTATTCAGATGAATTTAAATAGGAAGACCGAAAGGTTTTCAATAGCAGGAAAATGTAAATACAAAAATTACAATACAATAAAATAACATTATACAAAACAGTTTGCAGCAGTGACATAAAAGTTTCTGAAGCAGGCTGTTTTGTTATTTTGCTACTATTTAGTAGTCTATATATCTATACGACAAACACGAGTTTTTCAAATAGATTGACGGGAAAGTGCTTCTATGGTATACTTTTCTTTAGATTTTCTGTAATTTTAAATTATATTATATTCAAAACAAATACTTTTAAATCTTTACATTCCTCATTTTTATTTTCAGTAAGGAGAATTTTTATGGATCGCACAACTTATCATGATGTAACAGATACACAAAATATTTTAAGACTTCGTGAAGTTTTAAAAACCCTTCCGGATTTTGCCAGAGATTATTTTCGTGCTATAGATGCAACCACAACCACTAAGACAAGAATTTCTTACGCTTATGATATTCGTATTTTTTTTCAGTTCCTGATCGGAAAAAATCCTGCTTTTCGTGATATGGAGATACAGGATTTTACTGTAGAGATGCTCGATCAGATACAGGCTCTCGATATCGAGGAATATATGGAATATTTGAAGGTTTATCGTGATGGCGAGGATTCTTATGTCACCAACGGAGAACGTGGCTTAAAACGCAAAATATCGGCTCTGAGAAGCTTTTACGCTTATTATTTCAAACATGAAATGATAAAGACCAATCCCACTGTTTTGATTGATATGCCAAAGATTCATGATAAGGCAATTATACGTTTGGATGCGGATGAGGTGGCTCTGCTTCTTGATTATGTGGAACATTGTGGAGATTTTCTGACCGGACAGAAAAAAGTTTATTATGAAAAAACAAAGGAACGGGATCTGGCATTGATCACGCTCCTTCTGGGAACAGGGATTCGTGTTTCGGAATGTGTTGGTTTGGATCTGGAAGACCTGGATTTTAAAAATAATGCTATTAAAGTAACACGAAAAGGCGGAAATGAAATGTTTGTATATTTCGGACCGGAAGTAGAAAAAGCATTACAAAAATATTTGAAAGTCAGAGAAAATATTGTTCCAGTATCCGGTCATGAACACGCTCTCTTCTACTCTACCCAGAGAAAACGAATTGGAGTTCAGGCGGTTGAAAATCTGGTTAAAAAATATGCCAGAGAGGTGACAACTGCAAAAAAAATCACTCCTCATAAATTGAGGAGTACTTATGGCACTGCTCTATATCAGGAAACAGGTGATATATATCTTGTAGCTGATGTGTTAGGGCACAAGGATGTAAATACTACCAAAAAGCATTATGCAGCTATTGATGATGCCCGAAGGCGCAAAGCAGCTACTGCTGTACGGCTCAGAGAAGATGAAAACTGATACATATTATGTACAGTTAAAAGCTTATTTCTTATAAAAATAGCCAGACATTGACGTTTGATCTGTGTCTGGCTATTTTTATTGTGTTGATTCTATTTAAATTAAGGACGTTTCAGATAGTTCCATGGAGATACATAGCTATTATTTTTTAGAACACCCAGGTGGAGATGGGCGCCAGTTGATATACCTGTTGAACCAACATAGCCGATAACTGATCCGGCAGAGATATTCTGTCCGGTAGAAATATTGGCTATTCGACTCATATGCATATATACTGAAACCATATTATTGGCATGCTGAATTTTCACATAATTACCCATACTGGAGTTGTATCCATAGGATAACACAGTGCCGTTGCAGATAGAAACTATCTGTGCCCCATAGGGCGCTCCAATATCAATTCCTTTGTGATAAGTAGATGCACCACTGGTTGATGCCCCACGATATCCAAAGTCACTGGTTACGGTAGAATAACCAGGACAAGGCCATACATACTGAAGCGTCTGTTTTTCCTGTTCCCATACGCCGGAATTATTTACATAATAATTTCCTATCCATGTATTGGAGGCCATACTGCCATTTCCATAAAAGTAATACCATTTTTTATCAATTTCTTTCCAACCGGAATTTACCATAGATCCCGATTCTGTCAGATAATAGCAGTGATTTCCCGTATGTATCCAACCGGTCTGCATAGCACCGGAAGGACTGAGATAATACCAGGAAGAACCGGACTGAAGCCATCCTGTTTTCATAGCTCCTGAGGCGCTTAAATAATACCAGATATCATCCACTAATTTCCATCCGGTAGCCATAGCCCCAGATGGGTTCATATAATACCAGGCGTTTCCGACTCTTACCCAACCGGTCTGCATAGCACCGGAAGGGCTGAGATAATACCAGGAAGAACCAGATTGAAGCCATCCTGTCTTCATAGCTCCGGAAGCGCTTAAATAATACCAGCTATTATCCACAAGCTGCCACCCTGTTGTCATGGCTCCTGAAGAATTCATAAAATACCAGTTTCTGTGAATGTATTGCCAGCCAGTCTGCATAGCTCCAGATGAATTCAAGTAATACCAGTTTCCATGAATCTGTTGCCATCCGGTAGTCATATAACCAGATGGGGAAAAATAATACCAAATCCCTTTGATCTGTTTCCATTGAGAAACAGGGTAACTTCCATCTGGATTTTGCCACCACCAGCCAGATTGGTCTTTTATCCATTTTCCCTCATATATGGGAACGGAAGGTTTATCTTGTTTGTCCTCTTTCACTTTCTCTTCATTCGTTTCTTCTGTGTCCGGATGTTTGGGAGATTCTTCATCTAAAATTTCTGATTCCGGCAGTTTTAGAATCTCGGGAGTTGTTTCCGGGTTTGTGGGAGCAGACTCATCAGTTTCCGGTGTTGAGGATTCCGGAAGATCAGTTGTTGTTTCTGTTAATATTTCAGTGGATGTTTCAGATTGTATTTCTTCTGAAATCGTATCACTCTCTTCCGTTTCAGCAGATGTTTCCGCGACAGATTCTGATAAACCGGAGAGGGTTGTTTCCGCTCCGTAAGCAGAACTGGAGGGAAATACAGTACACACAGTAATTAAACCAATAGTTAATAAAAGATGTTTCCTTTTCATGTTTGCAACCCTTTCTTATTCTTTGGACTATAAAGAAATACTGTTTTCATCCAAAATAATTGTAAATGGTCCATCATTTTCCAGAGATACTTTCATATCAGCTCCAAAAACACCCTGCTGTACTACAGGTATTTCTTTTTTCGCCTGAGCAATCATATATTCATATAATTTGTTGGCCATATCAGGCGCCCCTGCTTCTATAAAACTGGGTCTGTTGCCTTTTCGACAGTTTGCATAGAGCGTAAATTGAGAAATCATCAATAATTCTCCGTTTACCTGTTTCAAAGACAGATTCGTTTTTCCCTCCTCATCTTCAAAAATTCTTAAACCAATCATTTTCTTCAAAAATTTATCTGCAATCTGAGGAGTATCCTGTTCACCAATACCTATGAATACCAGAAATCCTTTTCCTATTTTTCCGACTACAGCGCCATCCACCGATACGGAGGCATGATTTACACGTTGTATTACTAATTTCATATTATAAGTCCCTCTTCTATTTATTTTTAATGTCTTCATTGTCTTTGTTATCGTCTTCTTCCGACTCAAAAGAATGGAGACGTATTTTGCGATAACTGCTGAAAACTTTTTCCTGTTTTGGTTTTGAACCATCGCGGAATACAGGGCGCAAGGTTTCTTCATCCAGGTGATCAATATCTACATATTCTGTCACTTCCACAGGAAGGTTTCTTTTTTCCAGTTGTCTGTTGATCATATTTCTTAAAATCGTACAGATGACTGCACAGGCAGGCACTCCTACAAACATACCAAATATTCCAAAAAGACCGCCACCCACCAGAATAGCGACAATAACCATAAAACTGGACAAGCCTGTGGACCCCCCAAGGATTTTAGGACCGAGGAAATTACCATCAAATTGCTGCAGGACTAAAATAAAGAGTACAAAATAAATGCACTGTATAGGATTCACCAATAGAATCAGGAATGCACTGGGAATAGCGCCCAGATAGGGACCAAAAAACGGAATCACATTGGTTACGCCTACGATAACACTGACCAGCAGGGCGTAAGGCAGATTCAGGATCGTTGTCCCAATATAACAAAGAATTCCAATGATGATGGAATCTAAAATTTTTCCTACGATAAATCCTCCGAATGTTTTATCCACGAACTGAAGGTCACGGATCAGATTATTAGTAGTTTCCGGACGAAAAACAGCATATAAAATCTGCTTTCCGTGGGCTATATAAGTTTCTTTTCCATATAAAAGATAAATAGAAATCATAGCGCCTATCAGAAAGTTTTTCAAAAAAACAAGAAGCCCTACAAATCCCGTAGAAAAATTCTTAACAAGATTATTGATCTGGGGAAGAAGGTCGTTGGAAAGCCATGTTTCTGCTTTGGAAAATACAGTGTTAAATATCATATTGGATGTCTCAGCTAGTTCTGTATTATTCTTCAGAAGTTCTGACAACCAGTGTTCAATATTGTTAATATATCTTGGAAAACTGTCAATGATATTGGTAATACTTGTAAGAATTTCAGGAACCAACATAGCCAGCAATCCATAAATAATCAGGAAAAACAACAACAAAGAAAGAATTACTCCCACCATACGGATGATTTTTTTGACTTTTTTTGAAGGTGTCCATCCTTTCCATCTACAGAAACGATAGATAATACTTTCTTCCATAAAACGGATAATAGGCCATAAAATATAAGAAATAGCTGCTGCATATATAATAGGAGTTAATATGGAATAAACTCTTCCCAGTCCCCTTCGCAATGTTTCCATATGAAAAATCCCAAAATAAAATAACAAACTGGCAGCAATAACACAAAATGCAGTGATTCCCCAGTGCAGATATTTTTTGTCCCAGCGGAATTTCATAAATTTCCTCCATTCTGATATACTTGTTTCTGTACATAATACTTTACACATTATAAAGTATTATAACATAATTTATCTGGTTCAGACTACTTTTTTTCAAATCTTTCTTTACTTTTTTGAACAGAATACTATATAATGTTCTGGAATATTATGCGAGGGAGAAACTATATGAAATTACAACAGTTAATGAGTTATGCAAGAAGAGCCATTGATGATTATGGCATGATTGAAGACAAAGATAAGATCGCTGTGGGAATATCCGGCGGAAAAGACAGTCTCACTTTATTATATGCTCTCCACGGTCTGAAACGTTTCTATCCTCATCCGTTTGAGCTGGAGGCTATTACAGTGGATCTGGGGCATCCCGGATTTGATGTGGAACCGATCAGAGAGCTTTGTAATCAAATGCAGATTCCGTATACTGTGGTAAAAACAGATATTGCCCAGATTATTTTTGAAGAAAGAAAGGAAAGCAATCCTTGTTCTCTTTGTGCAAAGATGAGAAAAGGAGCCCTGAACGAAGCAATCAAACAGACTGGTTGTAATAAGGTGGCCTATGCGCACCATAAGGATGATATTGTTGAAACCATGCTGCTGTCATTGATTTTTGAGGGAAGATTTCACTCCTTTTCCCCAAAAACATATCTGGACAGAATGGATCTGACAGTAATACGTCCATTAATGTATGTGGGCGAAGCGGATATCAAAGGTTTTATGAACAAGTATCATCTTCCGGTGGTAAAAAGTCCCTGTCCTGCGGACGGATATACGAAACGTGAGTATGCAAAAAATCTTGTACGCCAGTTAAATTTAGAACATCCCGGTGCGAAAGAAAGAATGTTTGCTGCAATTGTCAATGGCAATATCAAGGGATGGCCTGAAAAGCAGTAATAGAAAAGGATATGTCCTGAATAGAATATTCGGTGCCATATCCTTTTTACATTAGAAAATTGGTTTCTTATATCCTTTTTCCTTCAAACGGATTGCATTCAGAAGAAGTTCTACAGAACCATCAATTCCCATCTTACCACTGTCAATGCACAGATCATAAGAATCTGCATCACCCCAGCGTTTACTGGTATAATAGTTATAATAGCTTGCTCTCTTCTTATCTGCTTTTATGATTTTATCTTTTGCTTTTGCATCTGTAAGATCATATATTTTAGAAATTCTTCGTATTCTTGTGGGAAGATCTGCATGGAAAAATACACTGAGACAGTTATCGAAATCAGCCAGCGCATAATCTGCACACCTTCCGATCATAATACAGGGTCCTTCTGCTGCGATCTTTTTGATTGTTTCAAACTGAGCCAAAAATACTTTCTGGTTAATGGGCATATCTGAAAATGCTGCGGAAGAATAACCAAAAGAATAGGTATCCATAACAAGAGAATACAGAAAACTGTTGGTTGGTTTCTCATCATGATTCTCAAATAATTCCTGACACAAACCACTATCTTTAGCTGCACGATCTAAAAGTTCTTTATCATAACATTTGATTCCAAGTTCTTCTGCAAGGGCACGTCCGATCTGGCGTCCTGCACTTCCATACTGTCTTCCTATCGTAATAATTGTTTTGGTCTCCATATAAAAACCTCCGTTCCTGTTTATTATTATTATATTATAGAATAATTTTGCATAATTGTATAGTCATTATTTTTTAAATTTTTGTAATAAATGCAAGAAATAATCAGGTAATGGAGCTGTGAATTCCATATATTCATTTTTTGTAGGATGGATAAAACCTAAAACCATGGCATGGAGACATTGTCCCTGCAAATGGAAAGGACATTTTGCAGGTCCGTATAAAGTATCTCCCAGGAGGGGGTGCCCTTTACTTGCCATGTGTACACGGATTTGGTGGGTTCTCCCCGTCTCCAACTGACATTCCACATAGGTATAATTACCAAAACGTTCCAGCACTTTAAAATGTGTAATGGCAGATTTTCCATTTTTTTCATTAATAGCCATTTTTTTTCGATCCACAGGATGACGTCCGATAGGACCTTCGATGGTACCTTCGTCTTCTTTTATATTTCCACAGACAATGGCTCTATATTTCCTGGTAATAGAATGTACTTTCAACTGGTCGGCAAGTACCTGATGGGAGTAATCATTTTTGCATATGACAATGGCTCCAGTGGTATCCATATCAATACGATGAACAATACCGGGACGAAGCACTCCGTTAATCCCGGAAAGCTGGTTTTTGCAATGAAAAAGTACAGCGTTCACAACTGTATGTGTGTAATGACCGGCGCTGGGATGAACCACCATATTTTTAGGTTTATTGATAACCAGAACATCCTCATCTTCATATAAAATATCCAGAGGGATATCTTCCGGGAGAATGTCAGGTTCCTGAAGTTGGGGGATCGTCAGTGTTAAATGGTCGAAAGGCTGGACTTTGTAATTTGCTTTTACAGTTTTTCCATTTACAACAACCTGCCCTTCCCGAATCAGTTTTTGAATGTAGGAACGGGATTGCTCCGAAAGCTGATTGGCCAGGTATCTATCAATCCGGAGATTTTTATCCTCTTCCTGTACATCGAAAATTATCTCCTCCACTGCTATTTCTCCTTCTTTTTCAGATTTAAAAAGGCAAAATCCTCATCCTTATATACAAATAAAATACAAATTGCCAGTCCAATAAAGGAAAGTACTACATAGATATCTGCCACATTAAATATGGGAAAATCGATCAGGGAAAAATAGAAAAAATCTACCACATATCCCTGGGAAATTCTGTCAATGAAATTCCCTAATGCACCGGCAGTCAGTACGACGGCGATCATATGAAGAGGAAAATATTTTTTTGTTTTAGGTATCCGCAGATAAATCCATACAGCAGCCACAAGATAAACTATTGTCATCAGAAAGAAAATCCACTGCTGTCCCTGAAGGATCCCGAAGGCTGCGCCATGATTTTCCAGATACTGGAGTTGAAAAACTCCTGGAATCAAGACAATGCTTTCCTGATTTTTCAGATGAAGCACTGCCAGGTATTTTGTCCATTGGTCAATAAATGTCAGGAGTAAAATTCCTGCCAGCCCACAAATTCCGTATACAATTGATGATTTTTTATTCTCCATCGATTAAATCTCCGTTAATAAAGTTGATTGCTGCTGTCAATTCTTCATCTGTTACTGTAGTATCGATACAGGCCTGCCCTATTTTTTTCAAAAGAATAAAGCGTATTGTACCATTTACCATTTTTTTGTCGGACTTTGTTGCATGAAGTATATCTTCTGTGGAAAGTCCATTGAAAAAAATAGGAAGATCAAATCCCACATTCATATCCCGGATTTCATAAAATTCTTCCAAAGATAAGTATTCCCTTTTAAATGAAATATAAGCGGCGGCAATTGTTCCGAGAGCCACACACTGTCCATGGAGCAGTTGAAAATCCTTTAATTTTTCAATTGCATGACCTACAGTATGTCCCAGATTTAATATGGCCCGCTCGCCCTGTTCTGTAGGATCGTTTTCTACTACTGCGGATTTTATCTCACAGCATTTTTTTATCATTTTAACTAAAACCGGATAAATACGTTCCTGTATTTCGGACATATGGTTAATGGTCCATTCATAAAATTTACTGTCCCGGATCAGACCGGTTTTCAATACCTCACCCATTCCATTGGCAAATTGATCTTCAGGAAGGCTTTTTAGCGTATTCAGGTTCATATAAACCAACCGGGGCTGATAAAAAGCTCCTACCATATTTTTGTACTGGTCAAAATCCACACCTGTTTTTCCGCCGATACTGCTGTCTACCTGAGCAAGAAGAGTGGTTGGAATCTGTATAAAATCAATTCCTCTAAGGTATGTAGCTGCTGCATATCCGGTGAGATCTCCGGTTACACCGCCGCCTAAAGCAACCAGTAAATCTTTTCGTGTATAATGACGTTCTATCAGATACGCATATAAATTTTTTACAGTCTCAAGGTTCTTGGAAGCTTCTCCTGAGGGAAAAGTAAAAATATCAATCTGACTGGCAGCAGAAGCAAGAGCTTCTTTGACCAGGTTTCCATACAGCGACGCTACACAGTCATCGGATACGATGCAGATTTTGTCACCGGCTACTTCCAGATCTTTAACCATTTTCCCCAGGTTTGTAAAATCCTCTTCCCAGACAATCTGGTAATCAAAAGCTCCTTCTCTGTAAACTCTCATTTGCTTACTCATATATAATTCCTCCTGTCATATATAACGGCTTACAGTGACACTGCATCGACCTTTTTTTGTGGTATATTTCATACCTTCATATTGAAACTTTCCGTAACCGCGTACAGAAATAATGTCTCCTTCTTTTAACGGATGTCCGTTGGAAACCACCATTTTCCCATTTACAAACACTTTTCCTCCTTCAATCAATCCCAACATACTGCTTCGGGATGAAGAAAATGCCAGCGCTATCATTGCATCCAGACGTACGGAAGCCACAGTTCCCTGAATTTCTTTTCTTTGTGGCCGGGGAAAGTCATGAACATCTGTAACTTCTGTAATTTTTACTGCTGTATGACGGATTTTGTCAAGATTATGGAGCAGAAAATCAGCCATCTGTCTGTGACAGAAAAGATGGGCTTCCTGATCTTTGAGTACAATATCACCCAGTTTACACCTTTCTATCCCCAGGTGAATCAACGCGCCAAGGTAATCTCTATGGGAAAGTTTTTCACAAAATTTTTTGGAAGCAGGGGAAATTTTCAAACAGGCAATGGGAAAATCAGAAAAAATCACCTGTTCCTCTTCATAAGAAAGAGCATCAGGAAGAAATGCTGCTATCTGACGCTCTGCTTCATCATAGCCACCGAAAAAGCGGATAGTAATTCCGCCTTCTTTCGGTTGAAAGCTATGTACCATATGAAGTTCATTTAAATCCAAAAAATCTGTATAAATGGCAATATCCCGATAATAAGCAGTTCTTGAAAAATCTTCCAGTCGTTTTTTAAATATTGCATCTTGTTCTTTCATAATCAGAAATTTGTCCTCACGGAAGGAATGTCAAAAGCTCCGTTCAAAATTTCCTGGAAATCTCCGGAAATCTCCACATTAGCAGGTGTCAGGATAAAGATGTAACTGGAAATTTTCTGCAGACTTCCTCCGATGGAGTAGCATGCGCCGGAAGAAAAATCTATAATCCGCTGAGCCACATCCACATCAATTCCCTCCAGATTCAATACGACAGTACAGCGGTCAATCAATGTATCTGCAATGTCTCTGGTATCTTCCATAGAACTTGGTTTGATCACACATACTTCCATATTTCCACCGGAACTGGATTTGCGATTTCTCATCGGTGTGATCTTGGAAGAAGAAGGTGTGGTTTTTGGCTGCTGTTTTGTGGAACGAGTAGTTGTATCCACCGTCTGTTTTGGTGAAGCAGAATGATTTTTCTTAACAGGTTTTACATATTCCTCTTCATCTTCTTCATCATCCAGATCGTCATCCAGTTTTTTAAAGAAGCGATGTTTAGGTTTTTCTTCATCTAATGCTTCCAATTCTTCATCATCGAAAAATTCGTCATCATCATCAAAATCATCATTTAACCGAATCGCATCTAAAAACTTATCTAAAACACTCATTTTCTAATCTCCTATCTAAATTGTTTGAGCGTAATCCCGCTCACCAAAGATACCTGTACCAACACGGACTAGGGTGGCTCCTTCTTCTACAGCCACCTGATAATCATTTGTCATGCCCATGCTCAGAATATCCATATACACATTATTCATGTTTTTATTCTTTATGTCAACACTTAATTGTTTTAATTTACGGAAAACAGGGCGGTTTTCCTCCGGATTCTCCACATAAGGGGCAATTGTCATCAGCCCCCGGATTTCCACGTAAGGAAATGCGGAGATTGCTCTGATCAATGGAAGTGCATCTTCCACAGAAACTCCAAATTTAGTTTCTTCCTGGGCAACATTGACTTCTATCAGCAGTGGAATCACCCGTCCAATCTTTTCTCCCTCCTGATGAATGGTTTTGGCAAGACGAAGAGAATCTACGGAATGAATCAAAGAAACTTTATCAGCAATATACTTTACTTTATTTCTTTGAAGATGTCCAATCATATGCCATTGAAGGTTTTTGGGAAGTTCTTCGTATTTTGAACATAACTCCTGTACTTTATTTTCGCCAAAAGCCAACTGTCCCTCCTGAATTGCTTCCTGGATCATGGAAACAGGTTTTGTCTTACTCACTGCAATCAGCGTAACCTCTTCCGGATTTCTGCCGCTTCGTATACAAGCCCTTCGTATCTCTTCCTGAACAGCCTGTAATTGTTCTGCAATCATATAATACCCTCCCTTATCTGTATCAATTATATAAAATGTCGTCTTCTTTTACCGTGTTTCCATTTCGCACAATATGGTCGAATTGGGCAATTCCATAGTTTGTACCTGTCTCGACAATACAATATTCATTGTTTTTATCAATAATGGAAATCTGTCTGAAAACTGCATATCCTTTGTTGATACTGTAAACCCCTTCCAGAGCTTTTGTTTCTTTTACAGTAAAAGTAGCCTGTGAATCCTGTTTGATGATAATATCGCCCTCCTGGAAAGTGGATGAATCCACATAATAATACTCTTTATCTTCCTGGTAAATAGTAGCCTGGATAAATTCAGAAGATTCTTTTTTGTTTCGGATCACTTTCTTATTGAATCCGGCATTTCCATTTTCTTCATCATGGGTAACATATTCTTTGGGAATCTTATAAAAATCCTTTGTCACAATCGAACTTAAAGGAATTTTAAGACCGCTTCGGGTATTTGTAACCAATTCGATATCAAGAAATCTGTCATTAGAATAACGGATCATTCCCGTCTGAAAGGTTATCTTACAGAAAAAATCCCCATCTTCATTGGTCAGAATGGAAAAAGCGCCAACTTGTGTGGAACCATCTTTTAAGAATTTGACACGGATATTTTTTCTTCCTGCCAGTTGCACAGTTTGCTCATCCGTTAAAGGAATAAATAAAGACCATTCTTCACTGGTAATAAGCTTATAAATATCGTCTCCTGCAGAAACCTTCTGGGAAGACTGAAGATTCTTGATACTGTAATTCTTTTTATTGAATAGTGAGCCGGTTAACTGATCCTGGGTGATATCTTCATATCCGTCTGTGGAGTACAGGATGACTCCGTCCTGGGCAGCCGTATAAACAGCCTGTCCCCCTACATTCTGGGGCGCCTGACCGTTTTCATTGGATTTTAATCCACTGTATTGAAGAATAGTTCCTTCCAACTCATATTTGTAATTATAAGTGTTATAAAAATTACTGCTGTCAAAAGAAGAAGAAAATCCTGCTATAGAAGAACGAATCCTGGAATAATCGGCTTCAGATAACTCTTCTACAGCCGCTTCCGTTTTGCTGTCTCCCAAGGTGTATACCACTCCGGATTTAGCCACTTTGGAATTCTCTCTGGCATAGTAAGTAATATATCCGGAGGCAGCAGCAGATACAATTTTTTCTTCCCGTAAAGCCAACGCCGTATAGGTCTGATTACGGGCTAACGGGCCTGCTGTTACCTGATAAGATTCAATATGATCGGCGGTAATATACAAAACAACAGATATTACCATATATATGAAAATGGCGCCAAAAATAAAAGTGCCAATATTTAACGGTATTTTTTTAAATAGCTGAAAGACATTTCGAAACCTGCCTTTAGATTTACGTTTTTTATTTCCTGTCAATCAAACACTTCCCTTCTGTTTATACAAAGTTATTTTACCATTCCTGAAGATATTACACAAGTATAAATAAAAAGTTACAGGGATTTAATTGTAACAGTTCAGATAAGGATACATTTTTTTCAGAAAAAGGGAAATACTAGAAACGAATAATATAGGAGGTAAAAATGTATGAAGGGATTAGACTATACCGCGCTGGTCATTGTGATCATTGGAGCAATCAACTGGGGACTTATCGGATTATTTAAATTTGATCTGGTAGCCTTTTTGTTTGGAAATCTCAGTTGGCTTTCCAGAATTATTTATGCTTTGGTGGGAATATGCGGTCTGTATCTGTGTACCTTTTTTGGCAGAATTGAAAATGAAAGACAGTGTTAAGATGTTTTCGTTTTCCCTGTGTGAAATTTTTGAAATTTAGAAAAGATAGGAAACGCATATGTAAGAAAGCGACTGCACAATTACCATGTGTCAGTCGCTTTCTTACATATACTGCTTGTGTTCATTATAATGCAATCAGAATATCATCCTGGAATTTTTCAGGAATCTCTTCCCGGTCCATAGAAACACTAAGTACAAAAGTAACCTGAAATGCTTCTGAAAGTTTTTTGAGCTGATCCACTGTATCAGTCATATCTTTTTCTTCCAACTGGGCAATCTTTAAAAAGCTGTCCAGATACATCTCCTGTAAATCATGATCCTGGGAAATAATTCCACAAATAAAACCAATAAATTCATCAGAATTTCTTAAAGGATAAGAGGATACATCGATCAGACGTACTTTGTTATTTAATTCATACATATGTTTTGTGCTTTTGTCAAGATATACGATGTTTCCTTCAGCAGTTTTAATAGCACTATTAACTTTATCCAAAAGCTGCTTAGTTTTTCCTTTCCCCTTTTTGCCTACAATTAATTGAACCATAGCAGTTTCCTCCTTAGATTATAATAGTTATTCTCCGGAAATATTCAAAGAAAATTCCGGAGATTTGTACATTACTGTACAATATGGTATGTATTTACCAAAAACTTCTGTGTTGTTGGTACAATTATAGAACATTTGACTAAAAAAAACAATGCCAAAATGGAAATTTTACAAAAATTTATGAATTTATTTTTCCCAACAACTGATTCATGTTGTCATAAAGGACAGTTTTTGTAGGTGCATGAAGAATAATCGATATAAATGGTTCTCCATAGGCATTCTGACTTGCCAGTGCAAGACAGGAACCTGCATTACTGGTAGTTCCGGTTTTACCACCGAGAATAGTAACATTTTTGGGAGGAGTTACCTGCTTGGTTAAATATTGATCTGTGGAATCCAAATGTTTTACTACTTTTTCTGAACCACGCATAAAAGTCAGGTCGTATGAAGAAAGCTGCATGATTTCCACAAAATAGGGATATTTCATAGCTTCTTTCAGCATCAGATAAATATCATATACGGTTGTATAGTGATTATCGTCATGAAGACCGGAAGGATTCACAAAATGCGTATTGGTAGCGCCTATAGATGCCGCTTCCTGATTCATCATTTCCACAAAATTGTCTACGGTTCCCCCTATATGCTGCGCTATGGTCATGGCAGCGTCATTGCCGGAATAAACCAGAAGTCCATGAAGAAGTTCTCCTAATGTGATCTGGTCACCCGGCTGAAAACCTACTTCTGTGGAACCTTCTTCCAGGTTCAAAGCGCTTTCCGGTATCGTGAGCAGATCATCCATATTTCCATGTTTCACCGCAAGAATTCCGGTCATGATTTTTGTGATACTGGCAGGATATGCCCGTTCATGGATTCCCTGTGCAAACATAACTTTCCCATGATCCAGGTCAAATAAACCAGCCTTGGCATTTTTTGACAGTGACACATCTTCCAGTCCCACATTTTGGGAGGCGACACATAAAGAGGAGGCAAAAGAATCAGCCTTCTCCATTTGAATATCTGTTCCATAAGTTCCATATAGTTCTTCTGATATCTCATAGGACAGTCTCATATCCAGTTTGCTGGAGCGGTTTAAAAAAAATAGCGCAGTGACTCCGGCTGCAGTAACCAGAATAAGAATTCCTATCAGAAGAAGCGTTTTTTTCCATTTGTTTAGTAAAGATTTATTATTTGTAGATTTCACGCCAGTCCAATTCTCCTCTATCCAGAGATTTGATCAAAAGTTCAGCCGATGCCAGATTCGTTGCCAAAGGTATGATATGGGTGTCGCAAAGACGAAAAATCTTATTGGAATCCAATTCCGGTTTTTTTGCAACATAGGGATCTCTCAGAGAAATGATCAAATCCAGTTGATTTTGTTCAATCATGGAAGCCATCTGCTGTTCTCCACCTACATGTCCGGCAAGAAGCTTATGTACAGGAAGATTTGTTGCTTCCTCTATCAAACGTCCGGATGTTCCGGTGGCGTATAATTCGTGTTTACAGAGAATACATCTGTAAGCAATACAAAAATTCTGTAGTAATTTTTTCTTTGATTCATGTGCGATAAATCCGATGTTCATTTGTTTCACCTCCCAGGTATCTTCTGTTTTGTAATCCCACGTTCAGCACCAGTCCCATACCGATATACAGACTAACCATAGAAGTCAGACCGTAACTTACGAAAGGAAGCGGGGTTCCTGTATTGGGAAGAAGTCCGGTTGCCACACTGATATTCAGAAAACTTTGAAAGCCTACTACGGCAGCTACCCCGCAGCAGAGTATTTTTCCGGACAGATCTTTCGCTCTTCTGCTGGTAAGAATACATTCCAGCACAATAAGAAACAAAAGAACAATAATTCCGAAACTTCCCCAGAATCCCAGTTCCTCTCCGGCCACAGCAAAAATAAAGTCTGTCTGTATCTGGGATACAAAATCTCCCTTATTTGCTGAGGATACTTCATTATTGTTATATCCTTTTCCTGTAAGCTGTCCGGAACCAATAGCTGTAATGGAATTTGTCTGCTGTCTGGACAGTTCTTTATACTCTTCATCTTCTGGATACAGCCAGGCCATAATACGCCCTTTCTGGTAATCATCAATAATCTTAATGTCCGTTTTGGTGATCAGGAACATGGCTACAATCAGGAGTGGGATGGCAACAACAAGAATTCCGCCGATAATTTTATAACTTAATCCTGCAATATACATCATCACGCAAAATACGATTGCAACTGTGATAGTGTTTTTCAGATCTGGCTGATCCAGAATAAGAAAAAGGGGAACGGCCAGAAGCAGTACAGAAGAAAAAATGGTTTTTGCCGTATTCAGATCATCTTCATGATTCATGAGATATCTGGCAAAAAACATGATGAGCAGAATTTTGGAAAGCTCAGTAGGCTGAAAACGGATAAATCCCAGATCCAGCCAACGGGTAGCTCCAGCAGTATTGTCACCAAAAAAGCGTACTACCAACAACATAACAATATTCAAAACGTATAAAATCCAGTAAAAATTTAGCAGCCAGCTAAAATCCATCAGAGAAACGATGACCATAACCACCAGACCCAAAAGGACACCTGCAAGCTGTCTTGTCTGAAGAGATTTCATGGCACTTCCCACCAAAAGAACACCAACACCGCTGATCATCAGCAGCCACAGAACAAGGCGAAAGTTATAATCTCTTAATTTGTAAAGTTTAAGCATATTTATACACCTGTTTTTCTAAGTTTGTATGGGAAAGGAGCTTCCCCGGGATTTAAGAGGTATACTGGCAGTAAGAACAGGAGGTGATTGTTTGAAACAGATATTTACATTTCCTGTATCAATGGGAACGTATTTCCCTGCTGCCTTTATCATATCGTTCTTTAACATCTGCATGGTCTGAGGGGAACAGCTTACCCGGTCAGCAACCAGAAGAAGCTTCAGTCTGTCTTTTGCAATGGTACTTGAAGTTTTTCTTTTTTTGTTAAAGAATCCCATATGCTTTCCCTCCTACTTACGGAACAGACGTCCAAAAAAACCTTTCTTATTTTCGAGATCAAGAAAAGGAACATCCTCACCCAAAAGACGTTTACAGATATTGAGATACCCCTGACCGCAAAGTCCCGGCTTTCCTGCCAGCGGTTCTCCCTGGTTAGTGGCCACCACTACTGTTTCTTCATCGGGAAGGGTACCAATCAGAGGGACAGCTAAAATGTCCACCACATCTTCCACCGACATCATGTCGCCTTTTTTGATCATATCGATGCGAAGGCGATTGATGATCAGATGAATATCTTTTAATTCTTCTGCTTCCAAAAGACCGATAATCCGGTCAGCATCCCGGATGGCGGAAACCTCGGGAGTTGTAACAACCAAGGCCTTCCCTGCGCCGGCAATAGCATTTTTAAATCCCTGTTCTATTCCTGCCGGACAGTCTAAAATGATAAAATCAAACTCTTTTTTCAGTTCATCACAAAGTTTTTTCATCTGTTCCGGTGAAACGGATGTCTTATCTCTGGTCTGTGCAGAGGGAAGGAGAAAAAGATTGGGATATCTTTTATCTTTGATCAAAGCCTGTTTCATACGGCAGTTTCCTTCAATCACATCTACCAGATTGTATACGATTCTGTTTTCAAGTCCCAATACCACATCAAGATTTCGAAGTCCGATATCAGTATCTACCAATACCACTTTTTTATCCAGACTTGCCAGTCCCGTACCGATATTAGCCACTGTGGTGGTTTTCCCCACACCGCCTTTTCCAGAAGTTACTACAATTACTTCACTCATCTTCCATCCTCCTGATTCTGATTTCATTCAACTATCCGGAAGATTTCCTGTTGGAAAATCTTCCGGGTCTGTTTTATTCATTAGTTGTTTTGCTGATTCGTCACACCTGTCTGATTTGCCTGTCCGGTGATGATTTCAGATTCGTCTTTCAGATCAAAGTAGTAATTTAAGACGTCTTTTACGACCCATTCTGCATTTGTAGAACTATATCCGTTGGCAATACGGACAGCAAGAGCAATTTCCGGTTCGTCTACAGGCGCATATCCCACAAACAGACCGTGGTTGGCTCTGCTTTTTGTCTGCTGTGCAGTACCTGTCTTTCCGGCAAGGGAAACCTGAAGATCACCAAAGACTCCCTGGTTACTTGGAGTTTTAATAACTCCTTCCATACCGGTGTGGACATCGTCCCAAATCCACTGGGGAATTGAAAGTGTGCTTAAAACCTCAGGAGTAAAGTCTTCCAGAAGATTACCTTCCGGGTCCGTGGTTTTATCCAAAAGTGAAATATTATAACTGGTTCCGCTGTTGGCAATTGTAGCTACATAACGGGCCAACTGGGAAGTCGTATAATTGTTAGTACCCTGTCCAATGGAGGAAGGGATAGGAAATTCATCAGTTACCTGAGGGGAAGCTTCTGGAATTTCCAGACCGGATTTTTTATCCATATTAAACATATTAGCGTAACTCACTAATTTTTGCAAAGCCTGATCGGAGTTGAAAGAACCGTCACTGTTTTCTCCCAGACGATATGCAGTTTCACTGAAAAATACGTTACAGGAATTTTTAATACCATCCCGAACAGTGAGTGAGCCATGTCCCGACAGTTCCCAACAGTCCAGTTCTCCACCGGTCAGACGGGTAAAATGACCGTTACAGTTTATACTGGAATTATCATCGATTACTCCTTCCATCAAACCGGCAACTGCTGTGATCGGTTTAAAAGTGGAACCGGGAGCAGTTCTCTCCTGGGTAGCCTTATTATAAAAGGGCGATGATAAATCATTATTTAATTTTTGATAATAAGCCGTATCCATATTGTTGGCCAGGCGATTATTGTCATATCCCGGATAGGAAACACAGGCCAGAGTTTCACCGGAATTGGGATCTACGATAACAATAGAACCGGAGCAGGGATCCAGAGCAAGCTGTGCGGGAGTGATTTCCAGATTCTGGATTTTCTGTTTCATAAAATCCACAGTAGAAATAGCTCCTTCCAGAAAACTCTCATATACACCGTCTTCTTTAGAAAGAATTCCCTGATCATATAAGATAACACAAAGATCTTTACCGGATATTTCTTCGTCTAAAAGCATATATTGATATAGCTTCTTGCTGAACTGCGTATCTGTTGTCAGGTATTGGGCAATGAAATCTGCCAGATTCTGATATACCTGAGATGCATCCAGGTAAGTATTTTCATCTGAAAATTGAGAAATATCAATCCAGTTCTGGCTTGCTGCATAGGTCAGGTATTCCTGCAAACTGATACTTTCTTCTGAAGTCCACTGTTTGTAGACTTCGTCGTTTTTATCAATTGCCGTTTTGGAAAGAATGCCTGTTTTTTCCATCAGAAGTTCATTTACAATGTAACTCATATACTCCTGCATCTCTTTATTCAGATCTTTATAAGCGTCAGGATCTTTTCCCGTAAGTTCCGAACTGATCTGCTCAAACACTTCCTGCTGCTTTCTGGTAAATACCTGCTGGACTTTCTGTTCTGTGGCAGAAGCATCTTCTTCGCCAAAATGATTGATATCCAGAATCGAGTTATTCACCAGAGCAAAATATACATCGTAAATCGGAATCGGAATGGTGGAAGCATCCGTATTATCATCTACTTCAAAAGTTTTAATATTTTGAATATTGGCAGCTACAATACCTGCAATTTTTTGTTCCAAAATCTTATAGCAGGCAATCTGGAGATCTCTGTCAATAGTCAGATATACATTATTTCCCTGAGTAGGTTCCTGGGTATGATTTTTATCAATCTCCAGTACTTTTCCCATACTGTCAACATAAACCTTTTCCGAACCGTCTTTTCCCTGAAGGGTGGATTCCATAACTTTTTCCAGACCGGATTTACCGACAATGGAAGTAGTGGAGTATTCACTGTCAGGGTTATCTGTTCGAAGTTCTGCCAGTTCTTCAGCCGAAATTTTACCCGTATATCCCAACAGAGGGGCAAAATATTCACTTTCCGTATAAACACGAATAGAATCTTCTGCAATATCAACACCCTGGAGGAGATTCTGATTCTCTAAAATGTCGGCTACCGTCTCTTCTGATACATCAGAGGCAATGGTTACCGGAACATATTTACGAAAACTTACAGTAAACAGCGCATACCGAACAGTAATAATCTTTAAAGTCTCTTCTTTGGTCAGTTCCATGGGAAGACCTGCTTTCATCAATTCCTTTTCAGAGTAAGGAGTTACATCCTCTTCCAGTTTCAGACCAAATCGAAACATCAGATCCTCAATCAGTGTATCGGCTGATGCGTTGGCTTCCTCACTTTTCATACTGTCAATGGAGGTTCTTCCGTATACATCCGCTTTAAAACGGGAAAGAGTAAATCCTTCCGCATCATATACATAGTTATTTCCCTCATCTAATACCACATGAAAATCGTGGTTGATAGAATCCCCATGACTTTCAATAATCTGAATAATCTTATATATTTCACCATTTAGTGAAAGATTTTTTTGACGTGTAGTATCATAATCTCCGTTATCTTCAAGTGTTACAGAATAAGATAACTGGTTAGAGGCAAGCACATTGCCATTTCTGTCCAGAATGTTTCCCCGGGTACTTTTCAGTGTACGGGTACGTGTTGTCTGGATTGTAAAATTATCGGTATATTCCTGACCATGAATAATCTGCAGAGAAAAGATTCTCTGGACAAGAACACCGGTAAGGATGAGAAACACAATAATTAATAATGTGGTTCTCTGAAGTGTTAATTTTTTCATAATTTTTTTCAGTCGTTTCATCAGGGTAATCTTGGTCCCTCCCATTCGTTGTCTGCAAGCCAGTGATTCAGCCTGTAAAAGATACGATAAAATATTACGGTGATCAATACCGTATATACCATTTCAGGAAAAATGATATGGCGAAGATATCCGAAAAAATTCAATCTTCCCCGTAAAAGGAATTGCAGTCCGTAGACGATCACACCATAAGCGAGATCGCTGACAGCCACAAGAACCATGGGAACTTTTACATCTTCGTCATAAAACACTTTATACAGGAAACCGTTAAAAAATCCGATATACATATAAAGCAGCGCATAAAAGCCCACCATGTTACCGTAAAAAACATCTACCAGAAGCCCGCAGAAAAAACCTATAAATAATCCCTCCCGTTTTCCCCGCATAAAGCCAAAAGAAACAGTAAGAATCAATAAAAGATTAGGGGCAATAGAGGCAATAGACAGTGTCTGAAAAACAGTTCCCTGGAGAATAAAGGTAAGCAGTATCAACACTGCCAGAATGATCTTTCTTCTCATTAGCTGTCTCCTTCCTCCGAATCTGTTGCCTGCTGCTTCAATTGTTTGATCACAAGAACTTCCTGGATATTTTCAAAATCTACGGCAGGAATAATCGTTCCGTTTTTTGTCAGCTTGTTAGCGTCATCCTGAACCTCGCTGATGTAACCTATCAGGATACCTTTCAGGAATTTATTGCTGACAGAAGAAGTAACCACCTTATCGCCTTCCTGTACCTGATTTTCTTTATCAGTCAACTGGATAAAACGGATTTTTCCTTCATCCATCATCTGAAGATCTCCTGTGACAATACAGTTTTGGGAAATAGAAGTCACAGAAGCGCTTACATTGCTGCTGTCATCTATAATGGATCGTACGGTTGCCCAGTCTTTTCCGGTTTTTGTTACAATTCCCACCAGTCCGCCATCAGCAATCACATTCATATCCACACTTATACCGTCTTCTGTTCCCCGGTTAATAATGAAGGTATTATACCAGTTACCGGAATCTTTTCCGATCACCTGAGCGCCGATTTTTTCATATTCGGAATAATCCTGATCCAGGTTATAAAGGGCCCGAAGCCGCTCTACTTCCTCCTGCTCCTGACTGAGATTATTGTTTTTCGCTGTCAGTTCATCCACCTGTTCTTTTAATTCTTTATTTTCTTTGGATAACTTTTTCATACTCTGGAAACCGTCTTTTTGTTCCGTCATCCAGTCTCCCATCTGATTGATCCCATTTTGAAAAGGTACGATTACATACCCGAGAGCATTTCGCACCGGATCAAAAGAAAATTTAGAAGATAGAGACAAAACAATCAGACCGAGACAAAGAATGGTCATTATAGTAAGCAGATGTTTTGTTTTGATTTTATATTGTGATTTTTTTTTCATGCCAGCTCCTTGTTACTTTTTCCGCTTTTTTGGAGTAAATGCCCAGTGATGCAGGGCATCATGTGTGATAATTTCCTTCAGTCCGTAAACAGTACACAGATCGTAGTACTGAGAAAGGAGAATGGGACATCCCACCTGCCGGGAAATCACCTGAGCGATATGGGGGATTCGTGTACTGCCTCCGGTCAGATAAATTCCTTCTGCAAGAATCACTTTATGAATCTGAGGAGGGGTTCTCTCCAGAAAAGTACGGATTTCTTCGGCAATTTTATTGACAGAAGACAGGATAGATTCATTAATGGTGGCAGAGGTAACGATACGTTCCCGGGGAAGACCGGAAACACAATCCACACCAACAATCTTACGAGCCAATTTCCTTTCCTGTTTCAAATCTGCCAGTGAAGCTTTCAGCCTTCCTGCAGTTCTCAAACTGACAAAGAAATTGTTTCTTCTGCGGATATTGTTGAGAATATCCTGATTAAAATGATCTCCTCCCAGAGGAATAATCTTACTGATAATCACACGGGAATCTGCAATAACAGAAATCTCTGTGGTGGCAGCGCCTATATTGACAATCATGGAACCTCGTGTTTTGATGATGGGAATACCAAGAGCCAGGGCATCCGCCACAGGACGTTCTACCAGAAGAACCTTACTTTTTCGAAAACGTCCGCTTTGCGCTACAGAGTAATACGCCCGTTTTTCAATCTCCGTCATATCCACCGGAACCGCAAAATAAATAACCGGATGACGTCCGGTACTGCGGGAAGTTCTCTCCAGAAGCGCCTGAAGGAGAATTTCCAGGTGACTGATATTGGCAATCATACCGTTGGACATAGGTGAGGAAACCTCCACATTTGCAGGAGATTTTTCATACATTTCGTAGGCTTCATCTCCCACCGCCAGTATATGTTCTTTATTGCGAATAGCAATCATATTTCGTTCTTTTAAAATTTCATCGCTCTTCTGAGAGTAAATCTTGATCATATTACTGCCCAGATCAATTCCATAGACATGGTTTGTAAACATAGATGATTATCCCTTCTGTTGTTTATGTAAAACTACTTTAAAATTGACACAGTCCTTCTGCGCGGAAACTGACATATCGCTGATCCCCTATTACGATATGATCCAGCAGAGGAATATCTACCAGGCAGCAGGCTTTTTGCACACGCTGGGTAAGCTGAATGTCTTCTTTGCTGGGGGTGGGATTTCCGCTGGGATGGTTGTGTACCAGAATGATATAAACTGCATGGTATTGAAAAGCTGCCAAAAGGAGATCCCGGGGAGATACTATAGCACCATTGACAGTGCCTCTGGAAATTTCTTCTTCTCCCAATAACTGATTCTTACCGTTTAGCATCATGCATATCATGTGTTCCTGTTCCTGGTGGCGCATCTGTTCCATATAATAATCTGCAATCGTTTCAGGATGATTGATATCCAGTAATTTTCTGGCAGAAACAGAGGCGATTCGTTTGGAAAGTTCTCCGATACACTTGATCTGTACCGCTTTTACCTGACCGATTCCCCGGATTTCCATTAATTCCTGTAAAGAAAGATGATGGATTCCCAGAAGACCTTCCTGAAGCTTCCCTTTCTCCAGAATCCTGCGGGCCAGATCAATGGAGGAACTCCCCTGGGTTCCGGAACGAATGATCACAGCCAGAAGTTCACTGTCCGAAAGTATCTGAGGTCCATAGCGGAGACACTTTTCGTAAGGGCGTTCATTTTCAGGTAATTCTTGAATTGTGTATTTGTTTTCCATAGCTTGTCCTCCTGTTCAGCTCTTCAGACAGAGAGTACAACCCATCGTAATACGGAAATATTTTAGCACAAAATCTTTTCAAAGTGAACCTTATCAGGGGAATTTCACATATTTTTTACAGATTGATTCTGCAACACGTAATCCATCCATAGCGGCAGAGGTAATGCCTCCGGCATACCCTGCGCCCTCTCCACAGGGATAGATTCCTTCAATATTGGAAAGAAACTCTTCATTTCTGGGAATACGCACCGGAGAGGAAGTACGGCTTTCCACACCGGAAAGTAATGCATCCGGGCGATCAAATCCCTGAATTTTTGCTCCGCAGGCAGAAATACCCTGCTGAAGAGCTTGAGCCAGAAAATCAGGAAAAATTTCGCAAAGATTGCCTGGTTCCCATTCTCCTTTCATGCAGGGAGATACGTCTCCCAGACGATTTGATGCTTTTCCCTCTGAAAAATCCTGAAAGGTCTGTACGGGAATCTTTCCGTGATGAAGTCTCCAGGCAGCCTGTTCCAGATATCTCTGAAAATAAACCCCTGCCAATGGATTTTTCTCCAGCGAATCAGCATCAGGATTTCCCTGTTCTTTCAGATATTTAATCCCATATGTAAGATAATCCTGAGGATTGACGGTAACAATCATGGCGCTGTTTGCATTTTTGCTGTCTCTTGCATGATAGCTCATTCCATTGACAGCCAGATGTCCTTCTTCGGAAGAAGCATTTACCACATAACCGCCGGGACACATACAAAAGGAGTATACTCCCCGCCCATTGGGAAGCTGATGAGTGACTTTGTAATTAGCAGCACCCAGAATCGGAGAATCAGAAAGTCCATACTGACTTTTGTTGATCATCTCCTGTGGGTGTTCAATTCTTACTCCTACGGCAAATGATTTTGCTTCCATATGAATTCCTCTTTGCTTCATACAGGCAAAAGTATCTCTCGCGCTGTGACCAATAGCTAATACGAGAGTTTGAACCGGAACCCAGGTATGGTGATTGATCTGAATTTTTTTAATCTTCTGATCTTCCATAAGAAAATCCGTGACCTGGCTGTTAAAGTAAAAAGTTCCTCCCATTTCTTCAATTTGTTTTCGTATATTTGTAATGACTGTAATGAGAAGGTCAGTGCCAAGATGAGGTTTATGATCATATAAAATATCAGAAGGAGCCCCTGCTTCTACAAAAAGCTCCAGTACTTTCTGATTTCTTCCCAGAGGGTCTTTAACAGAAGTATTCAGTTTTCCATCTGAAAACGTTCCCGCTCCCCCTTCTCCAAACTGTACATTACTGTTAAGATTCAGTTTGTTTTGAGACCAGAAATCTTCCACCTGTTTTTGCCGTTCCCTGGCACATGATCCCCTCTCGTAAATGATGGGAGAAAATCCGGCTTTTGCCAGCATCCATGCGCAAAAAAGACCGGCAGGACCTGTTCCCACAATTACAGGACGTTCTGTCATTTTTTCCTCTCCACAGGGAGGAAAAGTGTATTGCACCGGATTAGTTAACATAATATTTTTATGGTTACCTTTTTTGAGACGATGCTCTATCTTTTTGTTTTTTGAAGTTGTCACATCAATGGTATAGACAAAATACAATTCCGGCTTTTTCCTGGCATCCACGGAACGACGGCGGATTTCCCAGGAAACAAGTTCTTCTTTTTTTATGTTTAACTGCTGGCAAATTTTATTTTCCAATGCATCACGGGAATGATCAATGGGCAGCTTTATCTGAGAAATACGGATCATAAGCTCCTCCTTTCCGTATCAGAGGCATCGGCTGCCGCCTTTCCGGCTACAGCTCCGCTGGACCAGGCCCACTGCAGATTATATCCCCCACAGGGACCGTCTACATCTACAAGTTCTCCCGCAAAATAAAGACCGGGATGCAGAAGCGATTCCAGATTTTCATTCAGTTCTTTTGTATCTACCCCTCCGGAACATACCTGCGCCTGTCGCAAAGACCAGGCATCCCGAATGGGAAGAACCCAATCCTTTATATTGGAAACAATATCTTCCAGCGTACCTTTGGAGGGAACGAGAACCGATATCATTTTTAAGGGGATGAATCCCACCAGCAATTCCTTCATTGATTTATAGGAACAGGAAGCTTGACGCTCCTTCAGAAACCGGCTTAATTCTTCTCTGGAAAAATCAGGCATCAGATCCAGATGACAAGTGACAGTATGTCCCTGAGAAATGGCTCTTACAGCGTAACGACTGATCTGAAATACCGCAATTCCTGAGATTCCATAATCTGTAAACAGAATCTCTCCCCGTTCTTTACAGGTGATTTTTTTATCAATTTCCAGGTGAAGAATCCCCTCCATCCGGGTTCCTGCCCATCTGGAAAAATAATTTCCTTTTCCTTTTAAGGCAACCAGAGCAGGCATGGGCTCAACAATATGATGTCCCAGCTTTTTCGCCAGTTCATATCCGGCGGCAGAACTGCCTTCCACCGAAGAGGCATGAGAACCACAGCAAAGGATCACCCGGTCACACGGATAATTCCAGGTCTTGGTAAATATCTGGAATCCCTCCGGAAGACATTGAATGTCTGTTACCTCTTCCCGTGTTTTAATACGCACTTTTAAATGTCTGGCTTCCATTTCCAGTACCTGAGCCACACTGGATGCCTGATCACTGTAAGGGTATATCCAGCCATTCCTGTCCCGGGTATAGATTCCTAATTCATAGAAAAAAGGAAGGGTTGAGGCCAGAGGAAATTTTTCTATGATTTTCCAGGGATATGCAGGATTTTCACTGCGATAACAGGAAGAATCCTGATAAAGATTTGTCATATTACATCTTCCATTTCCTGTGGCCAGTATTTTCTTCCCTGTCTTTTCATTTTGTTCTAATAAGGTTACCTGAGCCCCTTTTCGGGCGGCCTGGACAGCAGCCATCAGACCGCTGGCGCCTCCGCCGATGATTACAATTTTTATCATGGTAATTCTACTAATCCTTTTTCATACAATTTCTGCAAACTCATCATGATACCCAGTTTTGCATGTTCCCAGGTCAGTCCTCCCTGAAAATAAACTGCATAAGGAGGTTTTATAGGACCGTCTGCACTAAGTTCAATGGAAGAACCCTGTACAAAAGCTCCTGCTGCCATGATCACATCGCTGTCGTAACCTGGCATAGCCCATGGTTCCGGATCTACATAGCTGTCGATGGGAGCCGCTGCCTGAATTCCTTTACAAAATGCAATTACCCTTTCAGCAGATTCCAGTGTCACAGCCTGAATAATATCGTGACGGCTCTCTTTACTGTCAGGAACCACAGAAAATCCCAGCCGTTCATAAATATTTGCAGCAAAAATAGCTCCTTTTAAAGCGCTTGCTGTTACAGTGGGCGCCAGGAAAAATCCCTGATAAAAAGGTTGATTTACTCCAAGAGTAGCTCCTACCTCTTTTCCAAGTCCCGGGGAAGTAAGACGGAAGGCTGCATTTTCCACATATTCTGTTTTTCCGGCAATATAACCGCCGATAGGAGCCAGACCGCCGCCGGGATTTTTGATCAGAGATCCTACGATCAAGTCCGCTCCCACATCTGTAGGTTCAATTGTTTCCACAAATTCACCGTAACAGTTATCTACCATACAGATCACATCCGGTTTGATTTCTTTTACAAATGTGATCAATTCTCCAATCCGGGCTACAGAAAGTGTGGGACGGGTCTGGTATCCTTTGGAACGCTGAATCGTTACGAGCCGGGTTTTTTCATTGATGGCTTTTCGAATATTTTCATAATCAAAAGATCCGTCTTCCAACAGATCTACCTGACGGTAGGTAACCCCATATTCTGCCAGAGAACCTTTGGAAGGACGGATTCCAATCACTTCTTCCAGTGTATCGTAGGGTTTTCCCACCGGGGACAGCAACTCGTCTCCCGGGCGCAAATTTCCCGCCAGAGCCACAGCCAGAGCATGAGTTCCACAGGCTATCTGAGGACGAACCAGTGCAGATTCCGCGTGAAAAGTTTCCGCATAGATTTCCTCCAGCGTATCTCTTCCAATGTCATTATAGCCGTATCCGCTGGAAGCATAAAGACAAGCTTCACTGGCCCGGCATTTTTGCATGGCATGAACTACTTTTAACTGATTATATTCTGCCACCTGATTGATTTCTTCAAAACGGGGGGCTAATTCTTCTGCGATTTTTTGTCCAAAATCAAATACTTTGGAATCAATTCCCATTTCCTTATACATTTCTCTTGTCATTGCTGTTTCCATCTGTATATCTCTCTTTCGGTATTATATTTTTTTCTTTCAGAGAATGAAGCATTCCATTCAGAATCTTCTCTTCCTGGTATTCATAATCCGGTTTATAGAACCACTCCACATCCTGCTCTCTTTTAAACCAGGTAATCTGCCGTTTCGCAAAATGGCGGGTATCTCTTTTTAAAATATAAACGGCTTCTTCCAGAGAACAATCGCCTTCCAGATATGCAAGGATTTCTTTGTAGCCCAATCCCTGCATAGACACCATACCAGGATGACATCCCATAGCCTTCAACGTTTCCACTTCTTTTACAAGACCTGAAGATATCATTTCATCTACCCGCTGATCAATCCGCTGATACAAACGGCTTCTTTCATCATTCAGCACAAAATAGGCTAACTGATAGGGAGATGTTTTCTGACGCTGCTCCAGATTGTGGCTGGAGATAGGCTGACCTGTCTGATTGTAATACTCCAAAGCCCGGATAACTCTTTTTACATTATTGGCATGGATGGTCTGGGCAGAAAGCGGGTCTACTTTTTGAAGCATATCATGAAGTGATTGCGCTCCTTCTTCGGCAGCTTTCTTTTCCAGGGCCAGGCGGTAACTATTGTCTTCACCATGCTGGGTAAAATCAATATCTCCTGTGATTGCCTGAATATAAAATCCCGTTCCCCCTGTCAGGATGGGAATATGACCTCTTTGATAGATGTGAGCCATAGCTTCTTTTGCCATTTCCTGAAACCGTACCACATTAAAATCTTCATCCGGGTTTAAACAATCAATCAGATGATGGGGAACTCCCTCCATTTCTTCAGGACGGATTTTCGCTGAACCAATATCCATATGACGATAAACCTGCATGGAGTCTGCAGAAATAATCTCTCCCTGGACTGCTTTGGCCAGACGAATGGATAAATGAGTCTTCCCCACGGCTGTGGGTCCCGTAAGAATAATCAATGGTTTTTTCAATCTGTTCACCTACACAATTCGTTTAAATTTCTTTTCCAGTTCATATTTTGTCATGGAAATAATCGTGGGTCTTCCATGAGGACAGTTATAAGGATTGTCCAGTTCCAATAATTCATCAATCAGTGTCGAAGCCTCTGAAAATGATAACTGCTGATTTCCCTTAACTGCTGCTTTACACGCCATAGTTGCCATTTTATCTGAGAGAACCTCCAGAGTATCAGAAGAAATCTCCTCTTCCAGACGATCTAAAATTTCAATAAAAAAGGCTTCCCCTGTCATACCGAACAGATCCTGAGGAACCGCACGGATACTATATTCTCTTCCGCCAAAGGCTTCAATTTCAAACCCCATAGAATGGAAAACATTCAGATATCGTTTCATCTTTTCCTGTTCCTGAAGATTCAGTGATATGATCAGGGGAGGACTAAGAAGCTGGGAATTTATCTGCCGGTTTTTCAATTGACGGACAATCCGTTCGTAAAGTACTTTTTCATGAGCAGCGTGCTGATCGATAATATATAGTTTCTCTTCCATCTGTACCAGCCAGTAGGTATCAAAAATCTGTCCGATGATCTTGTGATGTTTTTTGGCTTCCACAGATAATAATTTTCCATCAAATAACTCCATCTGCTTTGGCGCTGTTTCCGGCAGAATTTTCTTTTTTTCGGCAGGAACAAAGGAGTGTTTCTCTGCAGGAGGAGTATTTTTTATACTGTAAACAGGAGTTTCCCGCACTTCTCTTACGGGAAATACATTCTCTTCTCTGATTTTCCGCTGTTGTTCAAAAGGCTCCGGAATGTTTTTCTTTTTTATTTCCAGAGGAATTTCTTTTGGCTTTTCCTGTTTTCCGGAATCCAATGTTACCTGAGGAATCAGCTCTTTTTGAGAAAGCCCTTCCAGTACCGTCTGGTATATTTCCTGATATACCTGCTGTTGGTTTGAAAAACGTACTTCCATTTTCGTAGGATGTACATTGATATCCACATCTTCTCCGCGAATGGTCAAATACAGAGAAGTAAAGGGATATTTATGCTGCATCATGAAAGTATGGTAAGCATCCTCAATAGCTTTGGTAATGATCTTACTTTTCACATAACGGCCATTTACATAGTAATTTTCAAAATTTCTGTTTCCCCGGGAAATGGTTGGCTTTCCGATAAAGCCCTGAATCTGAAAATCTCCGGAATCATCAGTGTGATCAATGGAAATCAGTTCTCTTGTTAATTCCCTCCCATAAATCTGATAAATTACTTCTTTCAGGTTATCATTTCCTGATGTATGTAATTTTGTCTGCCCGTTTTGCATATATTTAAAAGAAATATGAGGATGAGAAAGAGCCAGTTGTTCAATAAAACTGCTGATATATCCCGCTTCTGTGGTGGGGGTTTTTAAAAACTTGGCGCGGGCAGGGGTATTGTAAAAAAGATTACGCACAAGGAATGTGGTTCCGTCAGGAGCTCCAATTTCTTCCAGGCCCTTTTCAGCGCCTCCTTCTATCACATAACGAACGCCTACCAGTTGATCGTGAGGTTTGGAAATCAATTCCACCTGAGAAACTGCCGCAATACTGGAGAGAGCTTCCCCCCGAAAGCCCAGAGATGAAATAGACAGTAAATCGTCTACTTTCTGAATTTTACTGGTAGCATGGCGCAAAAAAGCAAGAGGAATCTGCTCTTTTTCGATTCCGGAACCATTGTCAGTAATCCGGATCAGGCTTCTTCCCCCTTCTTTGATTTCCACTGTAATCGCGCTGGCGCCTGCGTCAATGGCATTTTCCACCAATTCTTTTACCACCGAGGCAGGACGTTCTACCACTTCTCCTGCCGCTATTTTGTCGATGGTATTTTGATCTAAAACGGAAATTTTTCTTCTCATAAAACCTCCTGTCACCACCGGTTTTTCAATTTATTCTGAAGTCGATATAATGTATTCAGCGCATCCACCGGGGTAAGATTGGAAATATCCAGCTCTTTCAGCTCCTGGATAATATCCTGATCCTGCACTGTATCAAAAAGAGAAATCTGTTCCAGATCCACCTCATCATAACGAACCGGTTTGTGTTTGGTTTTTTTCTGACTTTGCGCCAGATCTTTAATAGCTCCGGTGATGTCTGCATGAATCAGTTCATCCACCAGTTCTTTTGCTCTGTCTATAACACTGTCCGGCACACCGGCCAGCTTTGCCACCTGAATTCCATAACTTTTATCTGCACCGCCTTTTACAATTTTTCTCAAAAAGACGATATCATCTCCTTTTTCTTTTACAGCAATGCAATAATTATTGACTCCCGGAATCTTTCCCTCCAGCTCCGTAAGTTCATGATAATGGGTGGCAAACAAAGTTTTGGCTCCCAAAAGTTTTGTATTACTGATATGTTCAATTACAGCCCAGGCAATGGACAATCCGTCAAAGGTGCTGGTTCCCCGCCCGATTTCATCCAGGATCAAGAGACTTCTGGAGGTGGCATTTCTCAGAATATTTGCCACTTCTGTCATTTCAACCATAAAAGTACTCTGACCGCTGGCAAGATCATCGGAAGCTCCCACTCTTGTAAAAATACGGTCCACAACACCGATTTTTGCTTTGTCTGCCGGGACAAAAGAACCAATCTGTGCCATCAGAACAATCAGGGCGCTCTGTCGCATATAGGTGGATTTTCCAGCCATATTGGGACCGGTGATCACAGAAACCCTTCGGGCTCCGTTATCCAGATAAGTGTCATTGGAAATAAACATATCATTGGTGATCATCTTTTCCACTACCGGATGACGGCCATTTTTTATATCGATAACGCCTCTTGTATTTACCGTAGGACGAACATAATTATTTCTCTGTGCCACTACAGATAATGAAGCAAATACATCCAATAATGCTACTGCTTTTGCGGTTTCCTGAATCCTTGGAATTTCTTTTGCCAGCAAATCTCTGACCTGGCAGAACAAATCATATTCCAGGGCATACAGCTTATCTTCCGCGCCGAGAATCATATCTTCCAGCTCTTTTAAACGGGGAGTAATATATCGTTCGGCATTTGTAAGTGTCTGTTTACGGGTATAATATTCCGGAACAAGATCTTTGAAGCTGTTGGTAACCTCCAGATAATACCCAAATACCTTATTGTATTTGATTTTAAGAGTCCGGATACCTGTCTTTTCTTTTTCTTCTGCTTCCAGTTGAGCCAGCCAGGATTTTCCTTCTGTTTTGGAGCAGCGATAATTATCCACCTGTTCATGATAGCCCTCTTTAATGATTCCTCCCTCTTTGACTGCCAGAGGCGGATCTTCCGCAATTGCCCGGTGAATCAGATCATAAAGATCTTCCAGACCATCCATCTGTTCATTGATCCGTTTTAACAGAGGACTGGTAAAGTTATTTAACAGATTCTTGATATGTGGAAGCATCTCCAGGGAAGTTTTAAATGCGATCAGGTCTCTTGGATTGGCTGAACGGTAACTGATCCGGCTTACCAGTCGTTCCAGATCGTAGACCGGATTTAAATATTCCCGGATCTCTTCCCGGAGCATGGCCTGCAGATTCAATTCTTCAATGGCGTCCAGTCGTTCATTGATTTCATCTGCATCAATGAGAGGCTGTTCTACGAAACTGCGAAGCATTCTGGCTCCCATAGCTGTTTTTGTTTTATCCAGAACCCATAAAAGGGATCCTCTTTTTTGTTTTTCCCGTAAAGTTTCCACCAGTTCCAGATTTCTTCGACTGGAACTGTCGATCACCATATATTTTTCTGTCACATAGGGAATGATTTTATTCATATGTACAAGAGCTGTTTTCTGTGTTTCCAGAAGATAACGGAACATAGCTCCTGCGGCAATAACGCCACTGTCATAATCCCCCAGCCCAAGACCGTCTAAAGAAGACACTTTAAAATGTTCTAAAAGGGTTTTGTGACATAATTCGTCGTCAAAATACCAGGGTTCCAAAGGTGAGAGGGAAATATGCAGCCGATTTTTCAGATCATCCGCGGAAATGCCGCTGACTAAAAATGCATCGTTGCATATAATTTCTGCCGGACTGAATTTATTGATTTCATCCAGCAGTTTTCTGCTCTTATCTACTTCTGTGACGAAGCAGTCTCCTGTAGTAACATCAGAGACAGAGATTCCATAATTATCTTCCATATATACAATGGACATCAGATAATTATTTTTTCCTTCATCCAAATCCTGGGTGTTCAGATTGGTTCCCGGAGTTACAACCCGGGTAACCTCCCGGCGCACCATTCCCTTTGCCTGCTTAGGATCTTCCACCTGTTCGCAGATAGCAACTTTGTATCCCTTCTCTATCAGTCTGTTCACATAGGTTTCAGCAGCATGAAAAGGCACGCCGCACATAGGAGCCCGTTCTTCCAGTCCGCAGTCTTTTCCGGTGAGCGTCAGTTCCAGCTCCCGGGATACGGTGATTGCGTCCTGGAAAAACATTTCATAAAAATCTCCCAGCCGGTAAAATAAAATACAATCCTTATATTCGTCTTTTGTCTTTACATAGTGCTGCATCATGGGACTTAATTTCTGCACATCTATTTCTATGTTATTATTAATATCCAAGTAATTTCTACCCCTTTATCTATTGTATCCTTATTTTTGTTTAAACGGGAGTTCCCATATAATAAAAGCCTTTACATTCATCCAGGTGAACCTTCTGGAACTGACCGATCATCGAAGCATCTCCCGGAAAATGTACCAGCACATTGTTGGTCATTCTTCCGGAAACAAGATGAGGATCCTGTTCATTCACGCCTTCCACCAGTACTTCCTGGGTGGTTCCTTCCCATCTTCCGGACATTTTGCCGGAAATATCCTGTACCAGAGTAAGAAGGCGGTCAAATCGGTCTTTTACCACGTCTTCCGGTATCTGATTATCCATAGCGGCAGCAGGCGTTCCTGTACGTTTGGAATAAATAAAGGTAAAAGCGCTGTCATAACCTACTTTTCTTACTACATCCAGCGTTTCCTGGAAATCTTCTTCTGTCTCTCCCGGAAATCCCACAATAATATCCGTAGTTAAGGAAATATCAGGGACTGCATTTCGTATCCGTTCTACCAGATCCAGATAATTTTCTTTTGTATACCGGCGGTTCATCTCCTTTAATATTCTGCTGCTTCCTGACTGAAGAGGAAGGTGGAGATGATTACAGATTTTTTTGCTGCTTGCCATTACCTGAATCAATTCATCAGACAAATCTTTGGGATGAGAGGTCATAAAACGAATTCTTTTCAGACCTTCAATTTCTTCGATTTGAGTCAATAACTGAGCAAAGGTAATGGGATGTTCCAGATTCTTTCCATAGGAATTTACATTTTGTCCCAGTAGCATAACTTCCACTACGCCGTCTTGTACCAACTGTCGGATTTCATTTAAAATATCTTCCGGATTTCTGCTTCGTTCTCTTCCCCTTACATAGGGAACGATACAATAACTGCAGAAATTGTTGCAGCCAAACATAATATTTACACCAGATTTAAAAGAATATTTTCTGTCCACGGGAAGATTTTCCACGATCTGAGTAGTATCTTTCCAGATATCAATGATCATTCTGTCGGAATCCATAGCGCGGCAAAGTAATTCACCAAATTTAAAAATGTTATGGGTACCAAAAATAAGATTTACAAAGCGGTAGCTTTTTTTCAGCTTTTCTACCACATGAGGTTCCTGCATCATACAACCGCATAACGCAATCATCATATGTGGTTTCTTCTTTTTAATACTGCCCAGATAACCCAGACGGCCATAAACCCGCTGATTAGCATTTTCCCTTACTGTACAGGTATTATAGATTACAAAATCAGCTTCCTCTTCTTTCTCTGTTTTCTGATATCCGATCTGCTCCAGAATCCCCTCCAGTTTTTCGGAATCTCTGGCATTCATCTGACAGCCGAAAGTGGTGACACAAAAAGTCAGCGGATGTCCCACTTCCTCCTCTTTTCTTAAACGTTTTTCTTTTGCCTGTTCCATGAAGAAATACTGTCGTTCGGATTCAGTCATAGAAGCAGGTGATTCTTGTATATATGTAAATTGTTCCATACGATCTCCTCTATGTAAAAAGTCATTTATAAGCCACATTACATTATAGCAATCCGTTTGCATACTTTCAAGTTTTATTGATAATTTCCAGAGGCAGTGCATGGATTTCCCTATAAGTCTTTTCCTGATAAGAAGGATCCAGAGGAAATCCGGCTGTTTCTTCCACGGTTTCCACAGTAATCGCCGGTTTTTGCAGAAGTTCTGAATAATAATTTACCGGAGTCCCGCCATTTAGATGAGAAAGATATTCTTCCTCTCTTTTTCCGATACTGTAATCAGATAATTTCTGCATATACCGGGCCAGTTTATGGTTGTGCTGATTATAGGAAAAAGGCATGGCCTGCCGGTAATAATAAATAATTCGCCCTCTGGAGTGAAAATCTATGTACCCCACAGTCTCATACTCTTCAAATACCCGCATGAGAGCCTGAGTTTCATTTTCGCTGGCAGGATATTCTCCCAGTTGCTGCTGAATATACGATTTGCAGGGGAAGTTTCTGTTAATGTCTACTCCCCGGGCGTTGTATTTCCAATGCTCTGCTCCAATTCCCCTCATTTTACAAAGCTGGCGCAGGATGGGATTGCGGATCATATTATACCCCCGCAGGGCTGTCTCATATCCATCCGGATTTACCAGAGGAATGACACATAGAGAACATTTATTCAAAAGTTCCCGTACCGGATAGCCTTCAATTTTAGAATCGTCGCAGTAAGCCTGACAATATTCTTCTGCCAGTTTTGTCAATAATACAGGGTTAACAGATTCTCTCCCGTGAATTCCGGCAGTCAGCACAAGAGAATCCATTCCCAGTCCGATCCGGATCATGGGGATTTCCCGTTCATCATGGCTTGTCCCTAAAATCCGCCAGGTGGTAAAATCTGTACAGGTCAGAGAAAGTTCTTTGATATCTTGAAAAATTTCGTCATAATAATAGTGTTTGTTCAATACCATTTTCAGGCTCCTCCCTATATAGTCAAGTCTTT
>DETV01000010.1:951-4810 GCA_002361775.1 Eubacterium sp. UBA3279 | reverse complement strand
GGAGCGATGACTTATGATGACACCTAGTATTTTTGGAGAAAACTTATTTGACGATTTCTTTGATGACTTTTTCGATTTTCCGTCGTTTGACGATAAAGCGATGCGCAAAGCAGAGCGGAAGCTGTACGGACGCCATGCGGCGAATATGATGAAGACCGATGTGCAGGAGCATGACGACCACTATGAAGTGGATATTGACCTGCCTGGCTTTAAGAAAGACGAACTTTCCCTGGAACTGAAAGACGGCTATCTG
Organism: Eubacterium sp. UBA3279; assembly: GCA_002361775.1. Classification (GTDB taxonomy): domain Bacteria; phylum Bacillota; class Clostridia; order Lachnospirales; family Lachnospiraceae; genus Oliverpabstia. The sequence continues at coordinate 4,557 of DETV01000010.1, read as the reverse complement.
ATGATTAATGCAGCGAAGGGACTTGACAAGGATGAGAAGGAAAAGAAAACAGGCAGATTTGTCCGCAGGGAGCGTTATGCAGGAAGCATGAGCAGATCCTTCTATGTCGGCGAAGATGTAAAACAGGAAGATATCCACGCAAAGTATGAGAGCGGGGTATTGAAACTGAGCATTCCGAAGGCGGAGACAAGAAAGCCGGAGGTTGAAGAAAAGAAATATATTGCCATCGAGGGATAACGGCACCTCTTAATATAAAACATAACAGGATAGCCCGGAGTTCGGCGCGGTGTGGAAACCGTCCGGTTCCGGGCTTTTTCTGTTTTGTGGTAGGAAAAGAGGCAGACGTGTGGTAGAATAATGGCAAGCTGGGAGGTGAGAGTAGATAATGCGCGATGACTTAGAACGTTTTTTGATCGCACAACAGACTTATTACCGGACTGCCCTGCAGGAGATAAAAAACGGGCGGAAGCGTAGCCATTGGATGTGGTTTATTTTTCCTCAGATAGTAGGGCTTGGTCACAGTGAGACTGCCCGGTATTATGCCATTAAGAATATGGAAGAAGCAAAAGCATATATGGAAGATTATACACTTAGCAGCAATCTCATAGAGATATCGGAGGCACTGTTGCAAATAAAGTCTAATGATGCACTTGAGGTGATGGGCTGGCCGGATAATCTGAAACTGAAATCCTCCATGACTTTGTTTTCACTGGCAAAACCGGAATGTGAAGTATTTCAGAAGGTGCTGGACAAGTTCTTCCGGGGAGAGCGGGATCAGAAAACTGTGGAAATCCTATTAGGGAAAAGATGAAACAATCGGTATGCATCAGAAAAAGGTGGACTTTAAGACTTTTGGTATCTGAGGATAAAGGTGCAATGAACCCGGAAAACAAAGAGAAAATTGAAATTAAGGAATGCGAATGTATGAATATAGTAGATAAAAATATAGATGGTGGAAAAGCATTTGACTGGGGTAAAACTTCCGCAGATTATGCAAAGTTCCGTGATATTTATCCACAGGAATTTTACGATAAAATTATAAAACGTGAATTATGTATAAAAGGTCAAAGTGTTCTCGATGTTGGAACAGGAACCGGAGTGCTTCCAAGGAATATGTACCGTTATGGTGCAAAATGGATAGGGACAGATATTTCTGTGAATCAGATTGAACAGGCAAAAATTCTTTCAAAGGGTTTGGATATTGAGTATTATCCATTATCTGCAGAAGATGTATATTTTCCGGATAATTCATTTGATGTTATCACTGCATGTCAGTGTTTTTGGTATTTTAATCACCAACAGATCAGTGATAAGTTTTTTCATATGCTGAAACCGGATGGGCGTATTCTTGCATTATATATGGCATGGCTGCCTTTTGAGGACAAGATTGCAGGAGAAAGTGAGAAACTTGTTCTGAAATACAGCCCCGAATGGAGTGGTTCAGGAGAAACGATTCATCCAATATTTATACCTGACTGCTACAAAGAAAAATTTGAACTTGTTCATCATGAGGAATATCCGTTGGAGGTGCATTTCACACGTGAGAGCTGGAATGGCAGAATGAAAGCCTGCCGGGGTATTGGTGCTTCTCTTACAAAACAGGAAGTTTCTGCATGGGAACAGGAGCATACAAAATTACTTGCTGAAATTGCTCCTGTGGAGTTTAATGTCTTACATTACGGTGCCATTGCTGAACTGAAAGTGAAAAAATGATTTTCAAGGGACTGATAAAGTGATTGAAACTGTGTCCTGGAAAGGAATGGATCAGACAACGATAGAGATAAAAAATATATGCTGAGGAGGTTTGTGTATGAAAAGAAGAGCAAGTTTAACAATATTGGTAATTGTGTTAATGCTGTCTTTATCTGCATGTGGCGGAAAAACAAAAGAATTATACGAAATTCCAGATTTATCACAATACAAAACAGAATATGTTGGGGATGCTCAAAATGTCGTAAACATTGTCAGCCAACAAGATTATCCAAAGGGATATTGTTATGATAGTATAGCGATACAGTCTGAAACAGAGCCATATGGATTAACAGTTTTTCTAAAAGAAGAACCATCGGCATCTAAAATTGAAGATGAATTACAGATCAATGCAGATACGACATTTGATTTGATTGGTAATTTAGGAACTCTTGAGTACAGAGAAGCTGATAGCAAAGAACTTATTGCAGCCTATGAGCGTTAGGGTAGTGGGATTGGGCAGTGTTTTTTGACCGGAGGAAATATCAGAAAGTATTTGAAATTGATGAAGAGTAAATAAATGAGCTAGGGCCAGAATGGTATTGAAATCATTGACCTTAGCTCATTACATGTGGAACTCACTATAAATCATGCTCCTCTTGTCGGTGTTCAGAAATATCCCTAAAATGTACGTCGTTGGATAGCAAGATTTTGAAATTGGCTATAATAGTATTTAGTGTAGAACGTCGTTTTTCTAAATCTTGTTTTTCTTTTTTTGCTGAAGAACATTCGTTTTTAAGATTATCAATTTTTTTCTGTTGCCGTTCTGGGGAAGGTAATTTGTTTACTCCCAGATCCTGCAATTGCTGTTTTAAAGTATTGTGCAGTTTATATTCTGCCTGATGTTTGGATTTGTATTTCTCGGGATTAGGTGCTTTTTCGCCGTCTTTTACGATTTTTCTGCAGGTACGGTAGGATGAACAATGCTTCTGAATAAGTTCCTGATGGGATATTTCGGAGCTTAATTCAGAAATTCGCTGTTCTGTAGCAATAATAGAATTATCAATATCTACAATATGCTGTTGAAAGTCTTCGTAATTCAGCAAATTGTTTTCTGATAGATAGTTGAAGGTTCTGGCTGCTTCTTTCAGATTATTGAGTTGTGCCCACCGTTCAAATCCGGCACGATTGCCGGTACTTACATAAGATGAGATATTGATAAAAAGCCGTAATTCTCTGGAGACGTTACGTGGATTTTTTGTTTTATGCCGGTTTTTCTCAAGGCGGAGTAATACATTTTCTTCCGTGTAATAGCTACCCAGAGATTTCATATTTGTAAAGTTTTTTTGCTCCGGTGCACGGAAAGCCAGGTTCTTTCCCTGACGGATTTCATATCCAGAAAGTCTCATTTTTTGAAGGAACTCATCATAGTTGATAGAGGACCAGATCGCTTTATCTACAGCGACTTTTAACTTTGCTTTCCAGCTGTTTCCACGATGGTACTCCATATTTTCTTTATAAGATTTTCCTTTTTCTCCGGTTGGCATACTGGTGTTCAGACCATTTTCCTGACAAATACGATTGCTGATCCGACAGATCTTATGATAGCTGCGTTTGTTGGAGACATATTTATGATGGTCAACAAAGCTGGTGGCATTAAAAATGATATGGTTATGAATATGGTTCTGGTCAACGTGGGTACTGATGACATATTCATATTTCCCTTTAAGTACTTCGTCAGCAAATTCTTTGCCGAGCTTATGTGCAGTTTCAGCATCAATCTCTCCAGGCTTAAAAGACTGGATTAAATGAAATGCCAGATTGTTGCCTTTGTCCATTACGTTCTTTTTACCTTCTTCCCTGGTGAAAGCAAACTCCAGATCAGCAGATTCCGGGGAGCAGGCGAAACTGGAAATC
>DETV01000010.1:481-666 GCA_002361775.1 Eubacterium sp. UBA3279 | reverse complement strand
CAGGCGAAACTGGAAATCAGTAATTTCTCTTCGGTTTTGTCCGGATTCATAATATAATCCAATGCTTTTTTGTCTGTTACTTTAATGGGGAAGATTTTAATATATGCCATATTTCAGTCACCATCCTTTTTAATTCTTCCATTTCTTCCGGATACAAGTCTCCGGTGGTATTTACCTTTTTTGCA
>DETV01000010.1:0-166 GCA_002361775.1 Eubacterium sp. UBA3279 | reverse complement strand
CATCTCTTCGTACACCTGCTTAATTGGGGCAGTGTCGGTGTTTATGATATAACCGTCGATAGCCATTTTTCTGAGGTAAGCTCCTATGTTTCTGGTTTTAGATAGTATCATCTTTTGTCTTATAAGCTTCCGTTCTTCATCTGTAACATAAAAATGAATTTCTTTA
>DETV01000098.1 GCA_002361775.1 Eubacterium sp. UBA3279 | reverse complement strand
CTGCCAATTCCGCCATTCCTGCATATTTAATTTTGTCTGCCTGTTGTTGTATCTCAGCGACAAGTGATAATATACATGATTTAAAAAGAAAAGTCAACACCTTTTTTGAAAAAATTGAATTTTTTTCAAAAAAACATTTTTATGTAAATTTCTATTGAAAAATACAACACTTTGTGATAAAATTTGTAAGATTACGCAAGGGGGAGTAATTTCATTGGGAAATTCTCCCTTTTCCTATGTCTGAAAGTAACTGTGGAAGACTGGTGTTCACAAGCAGTTGCCTTTGAAATTACAGAAAACAGAGAAAGGAAAAAGGAATGATGAAAGCTTATTTGATTCTTGAAGATGGACATGTTTTTACGGGAACCAGTATCGGTTCCAAAAAAGAAGTCATCAGTGAAATTGTATTTAATACATCGATGACCGGATACCTGGAAGTACTTACGGATCCTTCTTATGCAGGACAGGCAGTGTGTATGACATATCCATTGATTGGAAATTATGGTATTTGTTATGAGGATGCAGAATCTCTGAGACCCTGGCCGGATGGTTATATTGTCAGGGAACTTTCCAGAACTGCAAGCAATTTCCGTAAGGAAGATTCTATCCAGAATTTTCTGAAACGATTTGATATTCCGGGAATTGCAGGAATTGATACAAGAGCGCTTACCAGAATTCTCCGGGAAAAGGGAACCATGAATGGCATGATCACCACCGATGAGAATTATGATCTGGATTCCATCATTCCAAGACTGAAAGAATATACCACGGGAAAAGTAGTGGAAAAAGTAACCTGTTCAGAGAAAACTGTTTTGAAAGGAAACGGAAAAAGAGTTGCTCTTTTAGATCTGGGTGCGAAAAACAATATTGCCAGATCTTTGCAGGAGAGAGGATGCCAGGTGACGATCTATCCTTCTAATACTACAGCAGAAGAGATATTAGGAGATCAGCCTGACGGAATTATGCTTTCCAATGGCCCGGGAGACCCGAAGGAATGTACACAGGTGATTGAGGAAATCAGAAAATTATATGAATCAGATGTTCCGATTTTTGCGATTTGTCTGGGACATCAGTTGATGGCTCTGGCAACAGGAGCAGATACACATAAGATGAAATACGGTCACAGAGGAGGAAATCATCCGGTAAAAGACCTGGAAACAGGACGGGTTTATATTTCCTCACAAAATCACGGATATGTGGTGGATACAGATACATTAGATCCGAATGTGGCAGTTCCGGCTTTTGTCAATGTAAATGACCAAACGAATGAAGGATTAAAATATACAGGTAAGAATATCTTTACCGTACAGTTTCATCCGGAAGCCTGCCCTGGTCCACAGGACTCAGGTTATCTGTTTGATCGTTTTATTAAAATGATGGGAGGGGAAGCATAATGCCAAAAAATCCAGAGATTAAGAAAGTTTTGATGATTGGTTCCGGTCCGATTGTGATCGGTCAGGCAGCAGAGTTTGATTATGCAGGAACACAGGCCTGCCGTTCGTTGAAAGAAGAAGGAATCGAAGTGGTACTTCTGAATTCCAATCCGGCCACCATCATGACGGATAAAGATATCGCAGATAAGGTTTATATTGAGCCGCTTACTGTAGAAGTGGTGGAGCAGTTGATTCTGAAGGAAAAACCGGATAGCGTATTGCCTACTCTGGGAGGTCAGGCAGGATTGAATCTGGCTATGGAGCTGGAGGAGAGAGGATTCCTGAGAGAACATCATGTACGATTGATCGGAACAACCTCTGAGACAATCAAAAAAGCAGAAGACAGACAAGAATTTAAAGATACCATGGAAAAAATCGGGGAACCGGTGGCTGCTTCCCTGGTGGTAAAAACTGTGGAAGAAGGTGTGGCATTTACCAAAACCATCGGCTATCCTGTTGTGCTTCGCCCGGCTTATACCCTGGGAGGAAGCGGCGGCGGAATCGCTCATAACGAAGTGGAATTAATAGAAATTCTGGAAAATGGTCTTCGTTTGTCCCGTGTGGGAGAAGTTCTGGTAGAACGGTGTATAGCCGGATGGAAAGAGATTGAGTATGAAGTAATGCGTGACGGGGCAGGAAACTGCATCACCGTATGTAATATGGAAAATCTTGATCCGGTGGGAGTACACACGGGAGACAGTATCGTAGTTGCGCCGTCACAGACTTTGGGTGACAAAGAATATCAGATGCTTCGTACATCTGCATTGAATATTATTACGGAATTGGGAATTACGGGAGGATGTAATGTACAGTATGCATTAAATCCGGACAGCTTTGAATATTGTGTAATAGAGGTAAATCCTCGTGTATCCCGTTCCTCTGCGCTGGCAAGTAAGGCAACCGGATATCCTATTGCCAAGGTGGCGGCAAAGATTGCTCTGGGATATACACTTGATGAGATTCCAAATGCTATCACAGGAAAAACATATGCCAGTTTTGAACCTATGTTAGATTACTGTGTGGTAAAAATTCCAAGATTACCTTTCGATAAATTTATCAGCGCCAAGCGTACTCTGACTACTCAGATGAAAGCTACCGGAGAGGTAATGAGTATCTGCAATAACTTTGAAGGCGCTCTAATGAAAGCAATCCGTTCTCTGGAACAGCATGTGGACAGTCTGATGTCCTATGATTTCTCAGATTTATCCAGAGAGGAAATGGTGGATGCTCTTGCCATAGTGGACGATATGAGAATCTGGAGAATTGCTCAGGCTCTCCGTATAGGTATTTCTCAGGAACAGATTCATGAGATAACAAGAATTGACGTATGGTTTATCGATAAAATTGCCATTCTGACAGAAATGGAAGAATCTCTCCGGAAAGAAGAACTGACAGAAGAACTTTTAAGAGAAGCAAAAAGAATGGAGTTTCCTGATTATGTGATCGGAAAGCTGACAGGAAAAAAAGAAGAAGAGATCAAAGCACTGCGAGAAAAATACGGTATCTGTGCAGCGTATAAGATGGTAGATACCTGCGCCGCCGAATTTGCAGCAACCACCCCATATTATTATTCTGTATATGGAGGAGAAAATGAAGCAGTTTCTGTTTCGGATAAGAAAAAGGTGCTGGTTCTCGGTTCCGGCCCTATCCGTATCGGACAGGGAATCGAATTTGATTTTTGTTCCGTACATTGTACCTGGGCTTTTGCAAAAGAAGGCTATGAAACAATTATCATCAATAATAATCCGGAAACAGTAAGTACGGATTTTGATATTGCGGATAAGCTGTATTTTGAGCCTCTCACTCCGGAAGATGTGGAAAATATTGTAAATATAGAAAAACCGGATGGAGCAGTCGTACAGTTTGGTGGTCAGACGGCTATCAAATTGACAGAAGCTCTGATGCGTATGGGCGTACCGATTTTGGGAACATCTGCAGAAAATGTAGATGCGGCAGAAGACAGAGAACTGTTTGATGCAATTCTGGAGAAATGCCAGATTCCAAGACCAAAGGGACAGACCGTGTATACAGCCGGTGAAGCGATCCGGGCGGCTAATGAACTGGGATATCCTGTTTTGGTTCGACCTTCTTATGTGTTGGGCGGTCAGGGAATGCAGATCGCCATTAACGATGAAGATGTGGAGCAGTATATTGGTATTATTAACAGGATTGCTCAGGAACACCCTATTCTGGTAGATAAATATCTGGTAGGAAAGGAAATCGAAGTAGATGCGGTATGCGATGGAGAAGATATTGTAATCCCCGGAATTATGGAACATATTGAACGGGCGGGAATTCATTCGGGAGACAGTATTTCCGTATATCCGGCACAGACCATCAGTCAGACAGCGAAAAAAACAATTGAAGAATATACGAAACGCCTGGCAAAGGCGCTCCATGTAGTGGGAATGATCAATATTCAGTTTATTGTATGCGACGAAGATGTGTATGTGATCGAGGTAAATCCCCGCTCCAGCCGGACGGTTCCTTATATCAGTAAAGTTACTGGAATTCCTATCGTTCCGCTGGCAGCAAAAGCGATCATGGGATATAAATTAAAGGATCTGGGATATACACCGGGGCTTCAGCCGGAAGCAAAATATTTTGCTGTTAAAATGCCGGTATTCTCTTTTGAAAAAATCCGGGGAGCAGATATCAGCCTGGGACCGGAGATGAAATCCACAGGAGAATGTCTGGGAATTGCAGAAAGCTTTAATGAGGCGCTGTATAAAGCCTTTTTGGGAGCGGGAATGAATCTGCCCAAACATAAGAATATGATCATGACTGTGAGAGATGAAGATAAAGAGGAAGCGGCAGAGATCGGAAAACGATTCCAGGCATTGGGATACAGGATTTATGCTACAAAAGGTACGGCTGGCGCTTTGAAAGAGGCTGGTGTAAAAGTGATCCGTACCAATAAGATCGAACAGGCTTCTCCAAACCTGATGGATCTTATTCTGGGACATAAGATTGATCTGGTTATTGATACGCCTTCCCAGGGAGTGGAACATGCAAAAGACGGTTTCCTGATCCGAAGAAACGCTATAGAGACAGGCGTTAATGTACTGACAGCTATGGATACGGCAAAAGCGCTGGTTACCAGCCTGGAGAATACAGATCTTAACAGACTGACACTGATCGATATTGCTAAAATATAAGTGGTTGATAAAGGGGAGAAAGCATGGATATTATTGAAATTTTAAAAGTCATATTTTTGGGTATTGTGGAGGGAATTACCGAATGGCTTCCTATCAGCAGTACGGGGCATATGATTCTTGTGGATGAATTTATAAAGTTAGACGTATCAGAAAGCTTCTGGAAAATGTTTCTGGTGGTAATTCAGTTAGGAGCAGTTCTGGCGGTTGTGGTGTTGGATTTTGAAAAGCTTTGGCCTTTTCACAAAAACGATCCTTCCCGGGAAAGTAACTGGAAATTCATTAGTAAAGACGAGAAAGTGGCGGGAATTCAGAAGTTCACAGATAAATATGTGGATATGAATAAAATCATTCTCTGGATGAAAATTCTGGTTTCCTGTATTCCCGCAATTATCATCGGACTTCCGTTCAATGACTGGATTGAAGATCATTTCAATAATTATATAGTTGTAGCGATGATGCTTATTGTCTATGGCGTGTTGTTTATTGTCATTGAAAACAGGAATAAGACCCGTGTTCCCACAAGAAAGAGACTGAGCGATATTACTTTTATGGATGCGCTGTTTATTGGTATTTTTCAGTTGCTGGCGCTGATTCCGGGAACCTCCCGGTCCGGCGCTACTATCATCGGCGGTATTCTTCTGGGAACCAGCAGGAAATTGGCGGCGGAATATACTTTCTTTCTGGCAATTCCCGTAATGTTTGGAGCAAGCTTGTTGAAAATTGTCAAGTTTGGACTTAGTTTTACGGCAGTTGAATTGATTACTCTTCTGCTGGGCATGGCAGTTGCCTTTGTGGTATCTATTCTGGCAATTAAATTCCTGATGGGATATATTAAAAAGCATGACTTTAAGGTGTTTGGCTGGTACCGGATTGTACTGGGCGTGTTGGTACTGGGCTATTTCCTGTTTCTTGCAAAATAAAGTGTGAATAAAAGAGGGATAAAAGATGGATAAAAAAAGAGTTGTTATTGCCCTGGGGCATCGAGCCCTAGGAAATACTCTTCCTGAACAGAAGGAAGCAACCAGAAAAACGGCACAAATCATTGCCCGTCTGGTAAAAGAAGGGGCGGAAGTGGTGATTTCTCACAGTAATGCGCCGCAGGTGGGAATGATTCATACAGCGATGAATGAATTTGGAAAATATCATCCGGATTATACGTATGCGCCTATGTCAGTATGTTCTGCCATGAGTCAGGGATATATCGGATATGATCTGCAAAATGGAATCCGGTCAGCTTTGATGAAGGAAGGAATATATAAACCGGTATGTACAATTCTCACGCAGGTGACTGTGGATCCGTATGACGAAGCTTTTGCAGAACCGGTAAAAGTGATCGGAAGAATTCTTAATGAGCAGGAAGCGGCAGAAGAAGAGGAAAAGGGAAATTATGTGGTAAAAGTGGGAGAAGGTTTCCGAAGAATCGTAGCTGCTCCAAAACCGCAGTATGTGGTGGAAATTGATGCTGTCAAAGCATTACTTGATGCAGGGCAGGTAGTAATAGCCTGTGGCGGCGGCGGTATCCCAGTGTTGGAACAGGGAACAGAATTGAAAGGAGCCAGCGCTGTGATTGAAAAAGATCTTACCAGTGGAAAGCTGGCGCAGCTTCTGGATGCAGATGAACTGATGATTCTGACCAGCGTGGAGAAAGTTGCGGTGGGATATCATACGCAAAATGAAAAGGTTCTGGATACGATCACTGTTGAAGAAGCAAAGAATTATATGGAGCAGGGTCAGTTTGAACAAAACACCATGCTTCCCAAAATGCAGGCGTCTGTAGAGTTTGTGGAAGGAAAAGAAGGGCGAAAGGCTGTAATCACCTCTATCGATAAAGCGGTGGAAGGATATCTGGGTAAGACAGGAACAGTCATTGTAAAATAACTGTGAAAGCAGGAAACAGTATAAAAAAGAAAAAGAACTGTGTACGAAGAAATACACAGCTCTTTTCTTTTTAATGAGGGGGGAGATAGTGAGTGGTTAATCAACTATCTGTTATGCAGTATACGCAATAAATGTGAGTAAAATATGTACAAATTATAAAAGAATTCGAAAATCTATAAAGAATTAAGAATGAAACATTTTTCTTGCAAATGATTTGGATTCTGATAGAATGAAATCAGGTGTAATTTTGTCAGAAAAAAGAGTTTTTGGGATTGTTTTAAAGGAGGAGGAAATGTACAGGGTTTTACTTGTTGATGATGAGATTTTGGTACGGGAAGCCATCAGCGCCAATATTGACTGGAATGGATTGGGATACCAACTGGTGGGTGATTGTCAAAATGGAAAAGAAGCTATGGAATTTGTGCAGAAGTGTCCGGTGGATTTGGTCCTCACAGATATTTGTATGCCGTATATGGATGGGATGGAACTAAGCTGCTACCTTCATGATAATTATCCGGAAACGAAAATTATTATTTTCAGCGGCTTTGGTGAGTTTGAATACGCCAAGAAGGCGATTCAGTATAATGTAAGCGAATATCTTTTGAAGCCGGTGACTGCTGTGGAACTGACAGAGATTTTGAAAAAAATGAAAAAAACATTGGAATCTGCAAAAAAAGAGGAGCAGAAGCTGGAGAATCTGACAAAAAACTCAGAAGAATACAGGAAGAATAAGCAGATGATCCGCTCACAGGCAATCTCTTCTCTGGTGACTCGTTCCCAGGAACCGGACGCCTGTGTGAAAAAACTGGAAGAACTGGGAGTTTTTTTAGAGGCTTCAGATTATCGGGTAGCGGTGGTTAGTATTGATATCTATTCCGGTTTGTATGAACAGAGCATGACACAGAGGCAGGAGAGCGCTCTGATGGCATTTGTGGTTTACAATATCAGTGATGAAGTGGTGAGAAATTATGAAGCGGGGATTGCCTACCAGGAAGCAAATAACCGGGTGGGGATTTTGTTTCAGACGAACAAACCTATGGAGTTTTCCCGTATGGCAGAAGTAATCTGCAAAGAAATTAAAGAAAAAGTTTATGAAACAATGACGTTGGATATTTCTATTGCGGTGGGATCTTATGTAAAAAAACTGGAAGATCTGCATTTGTCATATGATGAGGCAGATAAAGCTTTAGAGTATCGTTATCTGTTGGGTGGTAAATTGTTTCTTAATATGGAAAAGGATAAAAAATTTGGAGGAGAAGCTGTTTTGGAGGATCAATTGGAAAAACTGACCAGCGGTCTTCAGAAAAACAGGAGAGAAGAGATACAGGAAAGTCTGGATACGATACAGGAGAGGATTATAGAGAGCAGAGTAAATAAAAGCCGGGCCTGTCTCTATCTTCAGCAGGTGCTTCGTACCATAAGTTCAGTGGTGGAAAAGATTCATTCCAACCCGAGAAGTGTGGAAGAGAGAAAAGAAGAACTTCTGAACAGTATTACCAGCCAGCGAACTTTTCAAGATGCAATGGAACAGGTGGAGGAATTTGCCTGGGAGGCTGCAGATTATATGGAAAGAGAGAACAGCTCCTCCGGAAAACGGCAGGCTCTTCAGGCGTTGGAATATATTCAGGAACATTATGCTCAGCAAGATCTCAGTTTAAATACTGTCTGCAGCTATCTGGGAATCAGTACCAGTCATTTCAGTACGATATTTAAAGAAATGACAGGTGAAACATTTATGGAAGTATTGATCAGAACAAGAATGGATAAGGCAAAAGAACTTTTGGAGCATACCACGTTGAAAAACTATGAAATTGCGGAAAGAGTGGGATTTTCAGATCCTCATTATTTCAGTATTTCATTTAAGAAAATGACGGGAATGACACCTACTGTATATGCGAGGAAAAATCACCGATGAAGAAAAAAAATCCCATTGTCGTTTTTTTTGGAAGATTCAGAAGTATACAGACAGTAATTTATCTGGTAATGGCTATGTTGGTTTTGACCGCTATTTCTATTGTTACGGTAATTTCCCTGTCTTACACGCGAGCTTCTGTTTTTGAAAATACGATTACTTATATGAAGCAACTGACTGGTCAGGTAAATAACGATATCGATTCCTACATAAATTATATGGATAATATTTCTTCCATGCTGGCAGCTAATGCGGATGTGCAGGATTATCTGTTTGGTAACAGTACCCAGATTACGGAAGCGTCTAAGCAATTGATTTCCCAGTTTTCCACCGTACTGAACAGCCGATCTGATATTTACAATGTGGGTCTTGTGCATGCAAATGGGCGGGCGCTGTTAAATAAAGGGCGAAGTTATATGAATCCGTATATTAATATGGAGCAGTTGGAATGGTACAGGAAAGCGGTGGAAAATCCGGGAAAAGTTTATTTATCTTCTGCCCATGTGCAACATGTGGTGGAAGGAGAACGCCCCTGGGTAATAACGCTTAGCCGTGCGATTAATAATTTTCATGATAAAGAAGAAAAAGGCGTTCTTTTTGTAGATTTAAATTACAGCGCCATCCGAACCTTGTGTGATGAAAGCAGCGTGGGGAGAAAGGGATATATTTTCATTCTGGATGCAGAAGGAAATATTGTGTATCATCCTCAGCAGCAGCAGTTGTACAATGAATTACAGACAGAATATATTCAGGAAGTGAAAAACTGCAAATCAGACTATCTGGAGCTGGGAGAGGGGGAGGAAGCCCGTCTTTATACTGTTTCCCGCTCAGAAAAAACCGGATGGACTGTGGTAAGCTGTTCTTACATATCTGAATTGTTAAAACGAAGTGATCAGGCGCAGCGGTTGTATCTTCTTATTGCGGTGATCCTGATCATAGTTACACTGATTATTTCTAATATTGTTTCCCGGGGAATCACACAGCCCATTCAAAAACTGAAACAGTCTATGGCGTTGGTGCAGGAGGGGAATTTCCAGGCGGGAAATGTGGAGAGTGATTCAAATAACGAAATTGGCAGCCTGACAGAAACCTTTAATGTGATGACCAGAAGAATTCAGGAGTTGATGGAAGAGATTATCAGTGAGCAAAAGGCCAAACGAAAAAGTGAACTAAAAGCCTTACAGTCTCAGATTAATCCTCATTTCCTTTATAATACTCTGGATTCTATTATCTGGATGGCGGAGGGTAAAAAAAATGAGGAGGTGGTTTTGATGACCGCTTCTCTTGCCCGTCTTCTTCGGCAGAATATCAGTAATGAAGATGAAGAAATACTGATTTATCAGGAGGTGGAGTATTGTAAGAATTACCTTACCATACAAAAGATGAGATATCAGGATAAGATGGAATTTGAAATTCAGGTGGAGCCTTCCATAGGAAATGAGAAAATCATCAAACTGGTGCTGCAGCCTCTTATAGAAAACGCCATTTATCATGGCCTGAAATATAAAGAAAGTAAGGGGTTCCTTTTGATCAGAGGATATGAGCAAGATGGAAATATTTTGTTTGAGATACAGGACAATGGTGTGGGAATGAGCGAAGAAACATTAAATCATATTTTTGAAAAACATACAGTAAATTACCGTTCCAACGGAGTTGGGGTTTATAACGTACAAAAAAGAATACAACTTACATATGGGCCGGAGTATGGAATTTCTTATACCAGCGTACAGGGGGAAGGAACTACGGCTGTTGTGAAAATACCGAAGGAACGGAGGGATGGGCATGAATAAAAGAAAAAAATGGATGTTTATCACCGTTGTTTGTAGTCTGGGGATTTTGATGGGGACGGCAGTTGTATTTTTTCACCATAGGAAAGAAGATAAGCAGATTTCACTTATGTATATCCCGAAGATTATTGATGAAAGCAACGATTTTTGGACTGCTCTTTTAGCGGGAGTTAAGACGGCGGCAGATGAGTATGGCGTTCATCTGGAAGTGGTGGCTCCAAATTCGGAAGAAGATTATCAGGGACAAAATGCATTGATTCAGGAAATTCTGAAAAGGGAAGAAAAACCGGATGCTCTGATCATTTCTCCTGTCAGTTATACGAAAAGTACGGAACTTCTGGAAAAAATCAAAGAACAGGGAATATGTCTGGTGCTGATTGATTCAGATGTGGATAAGGATATCGATGATCTTCAGGTAGCGACAGATAATCTGGAAGCGGGGAAACGTCTGGGAGAATATGTGAAACAGATACTTCCCCAGGGGAAAAAGGTTGCGGTGGTAGGTCATGTGGAGGGAGCTTCCACTGCCATTGAGAGAGAAGAAGGGTTTCGGGAAGGATTGGGAGAGCGGCAGAAAGACTATGTGGAGGTGGTTTACTGTGGTTCTCAATACCAGAAGGCTTATGATCTGGCTATGGAATTGTTGGAAAAGCATCCGGATCTTGGGGTGATTGCAGGTTTAAATGAATATTCTGCTGTGGGAGCAGCCAGAGCAGTGCGGGATATGAATGCCCAGGAAACTATTTCCATGGTGGGGATTGACAGTTCACAGGAAGGAATCACCATGATGGAGCAGGGGATTTTTAAAGGGTTTGTTATTCAAAAGCCATTTAAAATGGGTTACCTGGGAGTGAAAGATACGGTAGAGATGCTGAGAGGTGAAAAAGTTCCCCGCAGGATTAATGCAGGAAGTGAACTGGTCACACCAGAAAATATGTATACTGCAGAAAATGAGAAACTTTTGTTCCCATTTAACGAAAAGCAGAGTTAATATTTAGACAATATGTAGAGAAGAAAAGGTTAAAAATTTATGGTTACCGTAAATTTTTAACCTTTTTTTAGAGATTATTCTATTCAATAAGTTACAAGTTAGTCCTATAATA
>DETV01000050.1 GCA_002361775.1 Eubacterium sp. UBA3279 | reverse complement strand
TTATTATAGAATGACTGATAATAAAAAAATTCAACTACCCTTATGCACCAGATACTTACGAAGGAGACGAAAAACGTTTTTTTACCTACAATTACGCGACTGATAAAGGAGCAATATGGGGAGACAATGAGGTGGAAGCTGTAACAGCAAGTATTCAGCTCCATTTTTTTCTCCCGGCAACAGATAATTTTATCAGAATCAAAAAGGAAATCCGAAACGCTCTTACAGAGGAAGGATTTACCTTTCCGGAAATTACAGTATTAACAGAAGAAGATATCAGACACATCATATTTGAATGTGAAATAGAGGAGGAAGAATAATGGCATATATTGGATTAGCAAAACCAACAATCGCTACATACACAGATGGAAAAGTATATACAGATGGATTTAGGTGCGGAAAAGCAATTGATACCAGCATTACTCCACAATTCGCAGAAGGATCATTGTTTGGAGACAACATGAAAGCGGAATACGATAAAGAGTTTAAACATGCGGACATCACGCTAAATACGACAGAACTTCCCGTTACGGCACATGAGAAGATGTTTGGACATAAAACTTCAGAAGAGAGTGAAATCCAGTTCAACGCAAATGATGAGAGCAAATACGTGGGTTACGGATTTTACGTTATCGAAAAAGTAAACGGGATCAGAAAATATGTTGCAACATGGCTGGTAAAATGCAAATTTACAGAAGGGGCAGACAACTACAAAACCAAAGGAGATACTATCGAGTACCAGACTCCGGGACTTTCCGGACAGGCACTTGCGGAAGATGATGGAACATGGAAAATCACGAAAGTGTTTAATACGGAACAGGAAGCACAAGATTGGTTGGATACAAAAGCAGGAATCAAACCGGTAGAAGAACCGTAAACAAGGAGAAAATAGAATGTTTGAAGAAATGAACACTATAGAAGTATCAGGAGTCAAATATCCAATTAAATGCGATATGGCTGTTCTGGAACAATTGCAGGAAATTTTTGGTTCAATCGAAAAAGCTGAAGAAGGTCTTCTTGACTGGGAACCCAAATTGGATGAAAATGGAGAAAAAATCGTAAAAAAAGTTGAGGAAAATGGAGAAGAAAAAGAAATGATAGAGACGCGGTTTAAGTGGCCGCGAATCAAAAATATCAACACAGCTTTTTATTACATGGCGAATGAGGGAGCAGAAATCGCAGGAGAGAAACCACCATTTAAGTCTGTGAAAGAAGCAGCTCGGGCAATTGATAAAACCCCAATAGAAATGGCTCGGATTTTACATCAGGAATTCATAAAATGCTTTGAGAGAAAAAACAGACTGACCACGCAGGAGATGGAGTAGAAGAAGAACAGCAGATTAATTTTGCGTGGATCGTGATCATGGGTCTGCAGATGGGTTTTACCAAGAATGAAATTCGATATATGTATTTTGGCGAATGGAGAGATCTATTTGACGAATATAAAAAGATATACAATTTCGAGGTGAAGAAAATGTTATTCCGGACAGAAGAAGAGAAGGTTTCCATGCTGGATATGTAAGAAATCATTGCAGCTAAACGAAGGAAATGATATACTTTATGCAAAGGAGTTGATGGGAGAAATGTTGAAACCGATAATCATTCTTTTGCTTAATCTTTATGCTTTGTATTTAATTCTCTTTGTTGATGGTAGATTTGCGTTATGGGTAGGTATTATATATTTGGCTCAATTTATTTGGAAACATATAAAAGATAAACCAGTAATGACAATTACAGTAATAAGGAAAAAAGGTAAAAAGTAGGAAAGAGGATCTTTTACAGATCCTCTTTTTTAGCGGGAAAAAGGTGAAAAATGGGAAGTAAAAAAATTGGTGCATTTATCACTTTAGACGGAGAAAAACAATTCCGGCAGGATGTTACAAACTGCAATAAATCCCTATCAACTTTAAAATCGGAAATGTCTCTTGTGAAAGCACAAAGTGAAGGACAAGCGAACTCGCTGGATAGTCTCAGAAAAAAACACGAGGTTTTGGGGAAAACCCTGGATGCACATAAAGAAAAAGAGGAAGCAGTACAAAAAGGTCTTGACCATGCAAGAACATCCTATGAAAAAGTAGGAATAAAGCTGGAGGAATATCGAAAGAATCTTCAAGAAGCACAGTTGGCTTTGACGCAGATGCAGCAGGATTCCAATACCACGGATGAAGAACTAAAAAAACAGAAAGATACAGTGGAAGAGCTTGCGAAGACTATAGAAAAAGGGGAAGAAACCTACAGTCGGGCAGGAAACAGAATTAAAGACTGGGAAAGCAAGCTGAACACAGCACAGGCTCAGACAATCAAAGCGACCAAGGCATTGAATGAAAATGCTGCTTATATGCGAGAGGCGGAAAATGCAACAGATCAGTGTGCCACAAGTATTGACGAATTTGGAAAAAAGACGCAACAGGCAGAACGCTTTACATGGGGATTTGCAGAAACCCTAAAAAATAATCTATACAACACAGCAATAGATCTGGTTAAGGGAGGACTTCAGGAAGCTGGAAAAACAGCCTTAGAACTTGACAGCAGTACAAAACATTTGCAAGCAAGTACAGGACTTGCAGCGGATGAAATGGAACGATACGAAAGTGTTATGCGTAATCTATATAAAGGAGATTACGGAGAATCCATGGGAGATATTGCAGAATCCATGGCGCTGATCAAGCAATATACAAACGAGACAAACCCAAACATCATCAAAGAAATGACAGAAAACGGAATAGCCATGAGAGATGTGTTTAATATGGATCTTGGTGAAATCATACGGGGCATCGATACTTTAGTGGCTGAAATGGGGCTTACTTCCCAAGAAGCTTTTGATCTGATGGCAACAGGAGCGCAAAATGGACTAAACAAATCAGGAGAGCTTGCGGACAATATCGCGGAATATGGACCATTATGGTCGCAGGCAGGATTTAGCGCAAAAGAAATGTTTGCAATATTGGATAATGGTCTAAATTCGGGTGCCTATAATCTGGATAAAGTCAATGATTTCGTGAAAGAATTCGGAATATCTTTGTCGGATGGAAGAATCGAAGAAAGTTTGGATTCTTTTTCAGAAGAGACGGGAAATTTGTTTCGAAAGTGGCAGGCAGGAAAAGCTACGACCAAAGATGTGTTTTATTCCGTGATCAATGATCTAAACAAAGCCACGAACAAGCAAGAGGCTTTGACGGTAGCAAGTAATACATGGAGTTCCCTGGGTGAAGACAACGCCCTGAAAGTAATTGCATCGTTGGATAAAACCAATGAAGCTTACGAGGATGTAAAAGGGACCATGGAAGAGATTAAGGACATCAAATACGATACCTTAGAATCAAGAATCGAACAGCTGGGAAGACGGGTAACGACAAAATTAGCAGAGCCGTTGATTGAAGAATATCTTCCAAGGATTGAAAAAGGCTTAGATTTAATCATTGATAATACAGACAAACTGATTCCATTGACCGAGGTGGCAGTGGCAGGGATTGTAACTTACAAGACAGCTTCTGCGGCGATTGCAGCCTATGAATCTGCTACAAAATTAGCAACAGAATCACAGGGAACTTTAAACATGGTCATGAATGCGAATCCGGCGATACTGTTATCTACAGCTGTGACTGCAGTGGGGACGGCATTAGTATTCATGAAAGACAAAGAAAGTGAGACAGTTTCAGAAACTCAGACACTTCTGGAAGAATCAAAAAAATTAAATGATGAGATGGATGCTCTTTCGGAAGAAATGGGAGGTATGAAGAAACAGTGGGAAAACACTACTGCCACGATGGATGCGCAAAAAGGTGTTGCTGATAATCTTGTAGATGAGCTGTATAAACTGGAATCTCAGACGAATAAAACAGTCGGAGAAAAAGAGAGGATGGAAATCATTCTGGGAGAATTGAATGAAATTTTTCCAGAATTGGCGCTAGAAATAGACAAAGAAACAGGAAATCTCAATAAAAACAGAAAGGCAGTGGAAAAATCCATAGAAGCAAGTCTCGCATTCAGTAAAGCGAAAGCGGCTGAAGAAGAACTAGCGGAAATCTCTGAAAAGCTGGTGGATGCAGAGCTGAAAAAATATGAAGCTCAGAAAAAAAATAAGGAAATCAGTGAAAAAATTAAAGCCAATGAGGAGGAAATCAACCGGATAATTGAAGAATCCGTTGACGGAAGAGTAGAGTATAACGGAGCAATACAGGACTCATCGAGAGTAATTATAGAGTTACAAGGAGAACATGATCGTCTGAAGCAGCAGGAGGATGAGGGAAAAGAGAGCATAAAAGAACTTCAAGAAAATTACGATAGTCTTTCCGGCACCTATGAAAACGTCAGAGGATATATGCAGGAACAGATTGATGCCAGTGCAGAAGTGGCAGAAGCTTACGGAAAGAGTAGTGAGGCTGCTGAAATATCTGCAAAAAACCAACAGGAAGCTGCTGAGATTACAGCGACAAAAGTAGCAGAAACTTATACAGGAATTCAACAGACAGTTTCGGATGTGTTAAATAGCCAGATGAATATGTTTGAAGAATTTAACGCCGAAACAGATCTTACTACAAAAAAGTTACTGGAGAATATGCAGAGCCAGATTGACGGCGTAAGTAATTGGGCAGATAATTTGGCTGAATTAGCTGATCGAGGTATCAATCAAAATCTCCTGACTTATCTTTCAGAAATGGGACCAGAAGGCGCTGCTTATGTAGCAACGTTTGCCTCTATGTCAGACGAAGAACTGAAGAAGGCAAACGAGATGTGGAAAGAATCCATGGATATGAAAGAGGGAACACAAGAATCTGTCCAGGGAATGTTAGAAAGCTATACGGCGGCACTGAATGGTGGAAAAGAGCAGGTAAAACAGGCGTGTGAGGGAGTAGGGCAGCAGTCCATACAAGGACTGGTAGAATCACTCAACGCAGGGACAGCAAAAGCAGAGGCAGCCGGAAAAAATGTGACGGAATCCATGATCGACAGCATGAATGAGGGTGCAGGTGTACAATCCCCATCGTGGAAAACAAAAGAAACCGCAAAGAATACGGTACAAGGATTAGCGATAGGATTAAAAACATCTACGCATATCGCAGAACAAGCAGCAAGTCAGATGTCGCAAAAAGTAATTAAAAAGATTGACGTAGATCTGGCACCATCAAAGTTTAAAAAGGCAGGAAAAAGCATTCCGGATGGACTGAGAATGGGAATTAATACGGGACAGCCTGCAACGATGAACGCAGTCACTATGATGACTACGGGAATTTTGACTAGAACAACAACGACCCTTTCGGTAGCTGCATACATGGCAGTGGGAAGAAATTTACCGTCCGGTTTAAGAATGGGAATCAATGCCGGAAAATCAAGCGCCACAGAAGCTGCTTCTTCTCTTGCGAGTACAGTACATTCTAAGGCGGCTAATGTGGGAAGTCTTTATGCAACAGGATACAATCTGTCAGCGGGGATGGCGTCGGGAATCCTTGCAGGAAGATCGCTGGTAATAAACGCTGTAGCCAGTGTATGCGCATCGGCGGTCAGACAAGCAAATAAGGATTTGGAAATCAATTCTCCATCCAAAAAATTCAAAAGAATTGGTCTTTCCATGGCAGAGGGACAAGGGACGGGATATAAAGAGGGAGTCAAGGATTTAAACAGAATGATTAAAGAATCAGTGGAAATCCCCAAAATACAGGAAAGTTATTACGGAACACAGGGAATAAATTTAAAAAGTCGTGCAGGCGGAAGTGATTACCAGGAACTGACAAAAGCCTTTGAGGCGTCTACAACAAAAATCATAAAAACAGTACTCAAAGAAGCTAATATTGAGTTAAATATCGGCGGAAGAAAACTTGACAGAGTATTAAGAGACAGGGGGGTGGTATATGGATGATTGTGAAATATGTAAGCGCATCCGGAGAATCAATCTGTTTAAATGGAGATGGAATCAAATTAAGAGAAACAGATTTTTACAGACATAAATGGGAAGAAGAGGAAATTTCCGGAAAATATAAGTTTTCGAGGAAGCCACGTACATACAGAACGTTGGTGGAAGTTACTGGGGAACGATCTTATAAAACGAAAAAGCTTAACGATATGCATCGGATCACCGAAAACGATACGCTGTCTGGAAAAGAGGGACGTTTATATTACGGGGATCAATATTTGATATGCAATATATGCGAAGCGACTTCAGAACCAGCCGAGAGTCCGATCGGAGTCATGAAAGAGATTATATTTTTCAGTAAAGATCCTGTATGGATAAAAGAAACCCATTACGATTTTTACGCCAGCGATATTTATAATGGCAGCAGTAAAAAGTATGCCTACCGTTATCCTTACCGATATGGCGGTGGCCTAACCGGAGATTACATCATTAATAAGTATTTTGATAAGGTGGATTTTAAAATGGTGATCTTTGGCCCCGTGGTCAATCCTCTGGTTATTATCGGAGGACACAAGTACCAAGTCAACATCCTTCTGGAAACAGGAGAATACCTGGAACTGGATACCGAAAAAGGAACCGTGATAAAAGTAATGAATTCCGGACAAGTCGTAAATGCGTTTCACAACCGGGAAAAATCCAGTGATCCTTTTGCACATATTATTCCAGGGCGGCACTCAGTGGAATGGACTGGAAAGTTTGACTGGAATATTACCCTGTATGCAAAAAGGAGTGAACCAGAATGGCAGTAAAAGAGGTACGGGTATCTGTAGCCAATGTAAAAGAACCTCTGGAGCATCAAGTTGGAAATTTATACACGGGGGAACGGGTAGCGCCGCAAAGACAGTTAAAAACACCAGAAAAGAAAACCTATTACCCTATCACGGTCACAGCGGAGGATGATTCGGGATTAACAGATACCGATAACTCTCAGGTACTGGAAGTATATGAGACAAATGTATTTCCACAAGAATTTATCCTTGCAACCCCGGAAGGGGAAGAACAGAGATTTTTGAGGGATGTACAGCTGGATCTGGAAGTTGGCGATACGAACGACTTTGAACTAACTGCACCACTTACGGATGAAATCTGGCAAGGATACCAGGTTTATATGCCAGACACAGAGTACGGAGGACTGATTGAAGAGCGTGAGGTACACACAGAAGAATCCGCCACATATCTGCGGGGATATACCTGGCGAGGGTTATTGTCCCAAAAGGTGGTAGAGCCGCCCACCGGACAGGACTATCTGACCTTATCCGGAGAATTGAATGAAATACTGGAAAAGTTATTGGGGGATCGTTTTGGTCCTCTTTTTGTGGTAGATCCAGTCGATACGGGAATCACGGTACAAAATTGGAAAGTGGACCGGTACGTGACTTTATATGATGCGATAGTAAAGTTGCTGACGCATTACGGTTATCGGATAAATATCGCTTATAAACAGGGAGACGGACTGGAATACGGCGCCGTACACCTGCAGGCAGTACCAATTAAAGACTGGTCAGAGGAATTAGAATATAGCCAGGACAGTAGGATCAATTTTATCGTAAAAGATTACCGCCGGGGAATCAATCATTTGATCTGCCTGGGAAAAGGAGAACTAAAAGACCGGCTGGTGCTCCACCTGTATGTGCAGGAGGACGGGAGCATAGGAAAAAGCCGATTCTATAAAGGTTTACAGGAGCGTACCGCCATCTATGAGCTAAACTCTGAGGATGATCCGGCAAAATTGGAAGAAGATGGTCGGGAAAAATTGAAGGAGCTTCAGAACTATAAAAAAATAGAAATGGCGATAGACGATATTGACGTAGAAATCGGGGATATCGTCGGCGGCAGGGAACGGATCACCGGGATTTACTTAAAAAAACCTGTGATCCGTAAAATTCTAAACTTAGAAAACGGAAATATCACCATAGATTACAAAGTACAAGGAGATGATTAGATGGGATTTAAGCCAATCACAAGAAACATGCCGGTAGAAGAGCCGCCCAATATTTTATCAGAGGACGATGCAGCTATCTACCGCGGTATCTTAGGACAGGATGGTGTATTGAATATTGGAAGTAAGTTAAAATCTACCGTACTGAGTAACAATAAAGTACGGGTAGGAGATGGTGTCATAAACGTAGACGGACATATAGGCAGAAATTCCTATGCAGACTACGAAGACCTCACAATCGAAAATGGAACAGCGGGACAAAAAAGAAATGACTTAATTATTGCCAGTTTTTCCACGACGGGTTCCGGAGGGTTGGATACATATGTATTAAAAGTTAAGAAGGGCGTAGCTGGCAGCACGGGAACAGATCCGGCGGTTACCAAACAGGATATCTATGCAGGAGGAAAACTCCGGGAATATCCGTTGTATAGAGTAAAACTGGATGGATTAAGTATTGTAGGAGTGGAGCAACTGTTTAAAGTCATACCAACAGTACCGGAATTAGAGACAAAATATAATGAGCTAAACTCCGCTATGAAAAGAGAAATCACAGAAATCAATTATCAATATTATACAAGTGCTACAGAAATATCTAATATTGATATGAACTTTAAAATTGGAAACATCGTACATTTACAATGTGGATTCAAGAGAAACGATAGTGGCAAATATCCAGTTGGTACAGGTCTAATTCATATACAAAATGGATCACATCGACCTAAAAACAATCTTATAATTCCGGCATATATTCGAGTAGGAAATGAATGGTATCCACATTATGTATATGTTCGGACAAATGGCGAAGTCCATCAAGATTTTTCAAATAATACAGAAGAGGTCTTAATCAATGGATGTTATCCGGTAATTTAAACTGCTTTCATTTATCTGGTTGCATTAAAAAACATAATATGCTCATTTATATATACATTATTTACCTCCTTGGTTTCCGTTGAGCCAATTTTTACCATACCATTAGTACCTATTTCAATGAAATATGTTTCTAAACCATATTGAATAATCTGTTTTGCTGGTCTATTCGGCATTGGAATCCAACCGAGATGAATTGTTGTCCACGCTGTAAAAGATGCTTTTAAATTTCCGACGATAAATACCTCAGTGGATAAAGGTCCGGTGCGATATTGCGTAACAAGACCTATATCTCTGTTTGGATCGCTAACTTCAGTAAGAACTCCAACTTTCATAGCGGAGTTTTGTATATGAAAATGTCCACTTATTTTGTTATGCTGAAAAGAAAAAAGGAGGCATGGCAAATGGATGCAAAATGCGAGATATTGGACAATGTCACAGCAGCAGTCACAGGAATTATTACGGGAACAGCACTGGAAAAATTAAAAGAGGTTTTACTTGCAGAGCTGGCAAAATACGAGGTGCAGGAACGGTGTACAGAAATCGTTGTTCGAGATGGATCGGCGGAGGGGTTGTTGAGAAAATTTCTGGCAACGAAGAGGATTGAGGGAAAATCGGAGAACACCATCCGATATTACAGTGATGTAATTGGCACCTTCGTAAACCGTTTAGATCGGCGGCTATACGAAGTAACAGCATTTGATCTGCGTTTGTACCTATCGCTTTATAAGGAGGAGCGAAAAGTAAATAATAGGACTTTGGAAAATATAAGGAAGGTTCTATCTTCGTTTTTTGGATGGTTGTATGACGAAGAATTTATACCACACAATCCTTGCAGGGCGGTGAAGCAAATCAAATACGACAAAGTGATCCGGAAACCATTTTCCGGAGAGGACATGGAGAAACTGAAAAATGCATGTACCAATGCCAGAGATTTAGCACTGGTACATTTTCTTTATGCCACTGGCTGCAGGGTAAGTGAGGTAGTATCTGTAGATACGGCAGATGTAGATTTTTTGAACCGGGAACTGGTGGTATACGGAAAAGGTGGGAAAGAACGTACAGTATATCTTACACAGGTGGCCACCATGTATTTAAAAACATATATTTCTGGCCGGAAGGATAACAGCAAGGCTTTATTTGTAGGCAAAGGCAGCAAGCGGATACAGAAAAATGCGATAGAATCACTGCTTAAAAGATTGGGGCGGAGAGCAGGTGTGGAGAATGTGCATCCACACCGATTCCGCCGCACACTTGCAACAGATCTTATAGACCGGGGAGCTGCACTGCAGGATGTACAGAGGATACTTGGCCACGAGGATATCAGGACTACGCAGGTCTATGTGTATGTCCAGCAACGCAATGTAAAAAACACGTATGAGAGATACGCATCCTAAGGAAAAAGTATAATTTTTTAAAGCCTGTTTTTGACAGGCCTTTTTGTGCTGCCCATTTTTAGATTGTAAAAATCCTGAATGGAGTTGTATGAAACTCCGCTATGAAAAACGCAATAACTACAAAAGGATACCAGACCACCGCTTGGGAATACAATGACTGGGCAAAAAAGTATCATCACAGACTATCCATACCTTACAGTGAATGGTCGAATTTAGGCTATCCCATAAACATAACCATAAGAGGGGAATCTGGTATAGCCGGGAATGCCACCTGGATTTTTTCGTCTGATGATAACAGTTTACAAATTTCTGGTTGGTTAGATAAGGATCAAAACAATAATACAATCTCAGTCACGTTTTTAAAGCTGCCATGACTAATATTTTCCACATAATTTGTTCCAGGATTGGTCGACCTGACCATCACTTCTATTTATCATGTGATATATTGCACCTCCTCTGGTGAGTGCGTATTTCACAAGTGATTTTATTAAAATCGGAGAAAATACCGGTATATCTGCTTGGTATCGCTATAATAGCAAACAAGCAGAAGTATATGTAAGTGGTACTGCTAAAGATGGCTTCGCAGCGTGGACTGGGTATCAGATTGGGTATATCCCGTATGGTCACAGACCGCCGATGGATGTTTATGTAAAATTAGCTGGAACATTTTACCTGGAAATTCTATCCGAAGACGGAACGGTACATGTTAATTCTGAAGCAAACGTAAGTGGTGGAAGCTTTATAAGTGGACACACAATGTTTTTCATATGATTCAAATTAATTTAGCCTGATAATTTCCATACTGCTTTCTAATCCACCTGCATTCATTGTAATACCCTCTCTGGTCATGACTGCTAAAACAGTATTCGCTTCTATGTGGAGGTGAGTAAGTATATTTCCGGTAAAATATTCGCCATAAACGATACTTTCAGCTAATGCTACACCTGTATTGTAATTCTTAAGTTGCGCCCAAAGACGTTTTGCGGAAGAACTACCACTAAGTCGAATATTAACAATTGCATCCATAGCTTCTTTAATTGTTACTGTTCCGTTCCTGTTAAATATCACAGTACCTAATTCCAGTGAACTGTTACCGGTAAAATTAATATATCCACCTTCTGGATATTGACCAATGACAGATGTTTTAGAAGAATATCTCTTGCCAATATTTTTCATAGCGGAGTTTTATGAACGAAAATAGAATATATGCTAAAGGGCAGCCGGAAGGCTGCTTTTTATTATGTGTTTTATTGGGAGGTATAAACGTGAGGGAAATAAGAGCAAGACCATTAAAAAGTAATTGAAAAAAACAGAAGAAAGGAAGGGGAAAGATGGCTTTAAAAGATATGAAACTCACCCTGGACGGACAAAATCATGATATTCCGATAGATACCAAGACAAAACAAATCATGGCGCCAGGAAGATCCAGTTATAACCAGCCTGGACACGTGTATGCAATGGTATTAAGGATTACAGATCAAGCAGGGAATGTAACGGTAATTGACCAAAATCACCCTACATTTGGCGCAGCCATGAAATTAAGGGTAAAAGAAAAGAAAGCACCAGTAATAAATGTTGCGAAGCCGGGAGCAGGAGCATACCTGACGAATCAGAGTGTCACAATCGAATTCACGGTGACGGATGATGGGGCAGGGGTGAATCCGGATACAATCAAATTACAGATAGATACCCAAAATGCTATAACACCTACAAAAACGACGGTATCAGGAGGGTACAAGTGTACGCATACGCTAACATTAAACGACGGAAGTCACTCTATAAAAATAAACGCACAGGACTTTGACGGAAATGCTGCAGTGCAAAAAACGGTATCCTTTACGGTTGATACAGTACCACCAACCCTCAATATAGCTGCTCCGCCGGAAACACTTATAACAAATAAGCAAAGCTACACGGTATCGGGAAACACCAATGACTCCACAAGCGCTCCGGTGGTAATCACGATGACTTTAAACGGCGAGGATTTAGGAGTTGTCACGGTACAGTCCAGTGGAGCCTTTACAAAAGAGGTTACATGGACAGAGGGGACCAATACGCTGATTGTAAAAGCTACAGACAAGGCTGGTAAAACATCCATGGTAACGCGGACGGTAATATATGATGCGGATGCACCAGTAGTATTAAGTGTCAATCTTGATAAAAATCCAGTAGAGGCAGGGATGCCATTTACAATCACTGTGGAGGCTACGGATTAAAGGAGGGCGCCATGCTATATGTAGACGATATTATTATAGAGCCAAATCCTGTAGAGGCGGGAAAACCCGTAAATATTACGATCATTGTCCATGAAACAAACGAAGGGGCAAAACGGTACGCATACCGTTATCCTTACCGGTATGCAGCAAAGGAGGAAAAAACAGAATGAAAGAACTGATTTTTGCAGACGGACGAAAGGTAAATGTACAGTCTGTGACGGAAGCAGACGGGGTGATGCATATCAGGATGATCCTGATTAGTGCAGAGGAGATCAAGGCAGTGTTTGGTGATGAATTTGCTACGACACAAATGGCTTTGATGGAAAATTACCGGGAAAAAGCAACATATGAAAACTACACAGAGTTGAAATACATCAAAGAAGAGACCGGCGGAATCTGGGAAGTAGAGATGCGCCAGATGCAGGCAGACAACGATACCCGGCTTAAAAAACTGGAGAAAAAAGCTGAAGAGCAGAAAAAAAATATCGAATCTCAGAAAAAAGAAATCGAAAAACATACGCAGACTCTCTCAGAACAGGAAAATAACCTTACGGAGCAGGGGAGAGAGATTGAAAAAATCAAAGAAGATATGCAACAAGGAGGAGCAACATCTGAACTGCAGGCGGCAGCCATGGTGGTAACCAGATTCCAGGCACAGGCACTCCCAGATCAGGAGGCATTAAAAGCAAAAGTGATTTATCGGACTTTTGATGAACTGGTGGAAAAATCATATACAGCAAAAGAAAAAGGGTATAAATTCTGTGACGGCGGAGATCTATACAAGACCGCACAGGATAATGTTACTTTCCAGGCACAGTACCGCCCGGGTCCGGGAACAGAAAGTCTGTACACCAGAATTGATGAGGCACACGCCGGAACATTGGAAGATCCAATCCCGTGGAAGGTTAACATGCAGCCAGAACTTAATAAGTACTACAAAGAGGGAGAACTGATTGCAAAGTGCATTGAGGATCCGGGACAGGCACTACATAACAATCTTCCTGAACTGTGTCCAGGAAGATATTTTGAGGCGGTATAAGGAGGCACTATGGAATTTATACAGCAAATGTTAAGTATCTGTGGGGCAGTAAGTATCTTAGGCGGGGCAGGAACTATAATTTTAAAGGTAATCCGGCCAGCCTTTAAGCTATCAAAGAGAGTGGCACAATTGGAGGAATACAATACAAAAGACTATAAACGACTGCAATCCTTGGAAGAAATGCAAAAACAGCAGTCAAAATGTCTGGCGGCCATGTTAAATCACCAGATTACCGGAAACGGTATCGAAAACATGAAAAAAATCCGGGATGAATTACTGGAAAGCATCATTGACAAATAGGAGGAAAACATGAATATGAATGAAATTATGCAGTATGTAACTTATGGATTAGCGCTTATTGGGGTACTGGCATTTATGGTATCTATTGTAGTGCAGGTAATCAAAGAGATGCCGGGATTGGCAAAAACACCGACAAGCATCGTGGCGCTTGTAACATCGGCGATCCTGTGTCCGCTGGCTGTAATATGCTTATGTACATATTATAAGATTGTGATTACTTGGTATTATATTTTCGCATCTTTTCTGGCTGCATTTATTGTATATTTGGTATCTACTGGCGGCTGGGAAAGGGTAAAAGAAATCTGGGACAGAGTAAAATATAAGGATTCAGAGGGCGAGTGATCGCCCTCTTTGTGCGACGTCGCACAGAAAGGAGACAAATGAAATTTGAACAGGCTTTAAAAGAAATGAAACGAGGAATACCAATGAAACTTCCGTCATGGGGAGGATACTGGTGTTGGAATGAAGAAAAACAGACGATTATCATGTACACCAAAGACAATCGGTGTTTAGATATCCGGGAAACCCAGAGAGTGGAATATACACTGCAAAATACACTTTCAGACGAATGGATGTATGCAGATGGAAGAAACTGCCCGATTCTGGGAGGGGTAGCAACCTTTTCTTTCGGGGAAGCTATCAAATATTTAAAACGGGGAATGAAAGTTGCCCGTAAAGGATGGAACGGGAAAAATCAGTACATTGAGCTGGCTTCAGGAATCGGCTATGTAAATCCGAACGGCGAAGTGGTAAATCCAGATCACGAGGCAATCGGAAACAAAGCGATTGCATTTATCGGCACTTCCGGAGTGCAGTTAGGGTGGCTGGCATCTCAGGCAGATATGCTAGCAGAAGATTGGATGTTTGCGGAGGAAAATCATGGGAAGTAAAGAATTTTTAGACATTTGCAGAGAAAAGGTAGCGGGATATTTTAATTCCAACAAGGACAAAACAGATAGGGCGGAAGGCCTGTCAAAAGACGATGTTTTTGTAGTGTGGTATTGTAAGACACTACAGAACCACAAAGCCTTGCTGAGTACGCCGGTATCGGACGGTATGTACTACGAACTTACATACAACGGAAATAAAAATGAGCTGTACATGGATGCCTACAAAAAGTGGGAAAATGTCAAATTTGATTTATAAGAGCTTAAAAACAGGCTCTCTTTTATTTTTTAAGAAAGGACGAAAAAATGGAAGAATTACGGATTTTTAACTCAGAGGAATTTGGACAGATAAGAACAGTAGTCATTGATGGAGAGCCTTGGTTTGCTGGAAAAGATGTAGCGGAAGTTCTTGGATACTCTAACACCAGAGATGCGCTTAGCAAGCATGTAGCAGATGAAGATAAGGGGGTAGCGAAATGCGACACCCTTGGAGGAAAACAAGATTTAACAATAATCAATGAATCTGGTCTCTATGCTTTGATTTTCGGAAGCAAACTGGAAACAGCAAAACGATTTAAACATTGGGTAACATCAGAGGTGCTTCCGTCCATCCGTAAACATGGAATTTATGCAACAGATAATGTAATAGACCAGATCATGAACAACCCGGATTTTGGCATTCAGTTGCTGACAAAACTAAAAGAAGAGCGTACCGCCCGAGTGAAGGCAGAAAAGAAAAACGCAATCCTTATGCACGTAAATAAAACCTATACAGCTACGGAGATCGCAAAGGAGCTGGGACTTAAATCAGCAACACAGTTAAACAAAATCTTGGAAGAGAAGAAGATCCAGTATCATGTAAACGGAACGTGGGTTATGTATTCCAAGTACAGTAATTTGGGTTACGAAGAAATAAAACAGGAAGTACTTGACTCCGGAAAGGTAATCTATCACAGAAGAATAACCCAAATGGGAAGAGAATTTATCCTGAAATTATTCGGAGGTATGCAGAATGAAAATAATCAATAAAATCAATAATACGCATGTACCAAAGTGGGGAAATCAGAAAAAGTATATTGCCATCCATTACTTAGGAGTGGACGGCCAGAACAATAAAGTGGATGCAGGTGGGTATGGAGCGCATTTTTACATCTACTGGGACGGTACTACATACCAGGCCGCAGATCTGGACGCTATTCTCTGGCAGGTGGGTACTGGCGGTTATTATACACAAAAACATCCAAAAGCCCGAAACAGCAACACGATCGGAATCGAGATGTGCTGCCATTGTGATGGAGATGAGGGAGCAGCAGGACCGGACTGGTGGTTTACAGAGGAGACCCAGAAAGCTTGCGTGGAGCTGGTGCGATACCTTATGGACAAACTGGGAATCCCGGAAGAAAATGTCCTCCGGCATTATGATATCGTAAATAAGACCTGCCCGGCGCCGTACGTCCACAATAACCGTTACAGGGGGACATGGACGTGGGAGGAATTTAAAGCAAAGGTAAGAGGCGCAGAAGTTCCGCCGGCAAAACCAACAGAACATTGGTACCGAATCCGGAAGACCTGGGAAGATGCCGGCAGCCAGATCGGCGCTTATGAAAATCTGAAGAATGCAAAGAAAGCCTGTCCGGCCGGCTATTCCGTCTTTGACTGGAATGGAAATGTGGTGTATGGTCACGGCGATACGACAGCTTATCCATATGTGGGAAAATGTACGGGCAACAGCGTCAATGTCCGAAAAGGCCCCGGCATGGGATATGGAAATATCCCTGAATGGCCGAAATTAAATAAGGGAAATCTGGTGGATGTTCTGGGGAAAGAAGGAGCCTGGTATAAAATCCGAATCGCCGGAAAGTACCTGGGATATATCTCAGAAGACTATTTGCAAAGAGTACAAGAAAACACCCCAGAGCCTTGTACTCTGGGGTAAAATATTGTATCATCTTATTATAATAGGAAGAAAGAAATACTTGTATGTTGTTTCCACTTGGATGTCGCAATGGGGAAGTAAATATCTGGGAGATCAGAATTATACCGCCATAGAAATTATAAGAAATTATTATGGCAACAATATGTATATTAATTATGCAGAGGAAATTTCCGGTGTTCCCATCTCCTGGCCTGGCTATAGTTTGGATATTGGCTCCAGTGGCAGTAAAGTCCGTCAGATTCAGGAACAATTGAATACTATTGGGGAGGTTTATACAGCCATTCCTTCTGTGGTTCCGGATGGGATTTACGGTGAAGCCACAAAAGAAGCGGTGAGAGAATTTCAGTCAATTTTTGGCCTTCCGGAATCGGGGGTAGTGGATTATCAAACCTGGTATAAGATTCAGGAAATATTTGTGGGAGTGACAAGGATTGCAGAATTGAATTAGTGAGAATTTTTTGAAAAATTCAAAAAATAAAAATAAAAAAGGTATTGACTTTAACAGAACCTGATGCTATAATAATTCTTGTCTTTCGGAAAGAACGAAAGAAACAGGCGGGAGTGCTGGAATTGGCAGACAGGCAAGACTAAGGATCTTGTGGGTGTATGCTCGTGTGGGTTCAAGTCCCATC
>DETV01000063.1:17721-18005 GCA_002361775.1 Eubacterium sp. UBA3279 | reverse complement strand
TGATTATGAAGTAATTTGCTGCTGTGTAGATTGTGGACAGGGAGCTGAATTAGACGGACTGGATGAACGGGCAAAACTTTCCGGCGCTTCCAAGTTATATATTGAAAATATCGTGGATGAATTTTGTGATGATTATATTGTTCCCTGTGTACAGGCAGGCGCCGTATATGAACACAAATATCTTCTGGGTACTTCCATGGCTCGTCCCGGTATTGCAAAACGTCTGGTAGAAATTGCCCGGAAAGAAAATGCCTCTGCTGTCTGCCACGGCGCTACAGGAAAAG
>DETV01000063.1:0-17464 GCA_002361775.1 Eubacterium sp. UBA3279 | reverse complement strand
CGGCGCTACAGGAAAAGGAAACGATCAGATTCGTTTTGAATTGGCAATCAAAGCTCTGGCTCCTGATCTTAAGATTATTGCTCCATGGCGTATGACTGACGTATGGACCATGCAATCCAGGGAAGATGAGATTGCATTCTGCAAATCTCATGGCATCAACCTTCCTTTCGATATGAGTCACAGCTACAGTCGTGACCGGAATCTGTGGCATATCAGCCATGAAGGTCTGGAACTGGAGGATCCTTCCAATGCACCAAATTATGACGATCTGCTGGTTCTTGGGGTTACTCCTGAAAAAGCTCCTGACCAGGGTGAGTATGTGACAATGACCTTCGAAGCCGGCGTTCCCAAAACATTAAACGGAAAAGCCATGAAGGTTTCAGAGATTATTACTGAATTGAATGCTCTGGGAGGAAAACACGGCATCGGAATCGTAGATATTGTAGAAAACCGGGTGGTTGGAATGAAATCCCGTGGTGTGTACGAAACTCCAGGAGGAACCATCCTGATGGAAGCTCACGATCAGTTAGAGGAACTGGTTCTTGACAGGGATACCATGGAAACAAAGAAAAAACTGGGCAGTCAGTTTGCTCAGGTGGTTTACGAAGGAAAATGGTTCACTCCCCTCCGGGAAGCTCTTCAGGCATTTGTAGAATCCACCCAGAAATATGTAACCGGTGAAGTAAAATTCAAATTATATAAAGGCAATATCATTAAGGCCGGAACAACTTCCCCCTACAGCCTGTATAATGAATCTCTCGCTTCTTTTACAACCGGTGACCTGTATGATCATCATGATGCCAGCGGATTTATTACCCTGTTTGGTCTTCCATTAAAAGTTCGTGCTATGATGATGGCAGAAGTGGAAAAAAACAAAAAATAATTATTGTGTGACAGATTAATAAGCTCTCTCATGGAATCCCTGTAAATTCTGTGAGAGGGTTTATTTTTTCATGAAATATGATTGTATTTTTTTCGTAATAAATGTATAATATTCTCTATATAAATAACCGGCAGTCAATTGCCTTATACACACAAAGATAAGGGGGATATATGAAAAATAACTACAATCGAATATTGTCACTGACGTTGGCAGGCATCCTCTCTTTTTCGGGAGCTTTCCCTGTTGCAGCTTCTTCTGTTGAACAGACTGTTGCAGAAGAATCATCTGCCATTCAGCAGGAAATTGCCGCAGATTTTCTTTATTCTGAGCCTATTGAAGATAACTCTCTGGGAGTGATCATCAAACTGGATACAAAAGAATCTCTGGAATCTGCCACTTTATTTTCTCAGACTTCTCAGGGACTGGAAGAAACATCAGCTTCGGAAATCATTTCCAATTATGCTGTATTTCAACTGCCTTCTGCTGAAGATCGAACTTTTCTGAATGTGGAATCTGTTATTGCGGATTCTCTCTGTCATACAGATCTGGCTCCTCTGGAAGAAGGAACCATTCTTGAAGAGGAAGATTTTCAGTCCGGGACAGAAACTGCATCTACTTTTTCTTTAGATAACGATACTTCCGAAGAAGAGGCTGCTGTAAAAGAAAGTGTGATCACTGCTGATCTGGATGAAACAGTCAGTCCGGAAGCTATTGCAGCGTCTCTGGAAGCAACAGTTCCTTCCGTCACCACCCAAACACTTCCTTCTCAGGATACGGAAAAGAAGATTATCGTTCTGGATCCGGGACATGGGGGACCGGGAACCGGAACTTACCGGGACTGGGGAAATGGAATGATTATTGATGAAGCTGTAATTAATTTCAAAATTTCCAACTATACAAAGGAAGCTTTGGAAAAAAACTACGCCAACATTGAAGTCTACCTGACAAAGACTGCACAGAATGAGAATCCGGCTATCAAAGCCAGAGTGGACTATGCCGTATCAAAAAATGCAGATATTCTGGTCAGTCAGCATATTAACGCCACCAATGAAGCAATCACTCAGGCAAATGGAGTTCTTGCTATGGTTCCCAAGTTGGATAGCGATCATTCTTTTAACGAAGATGCCGCAAAAAAATCTCAGGAGCTGGCTCGCTCTATATTGGATGAATTGGTCGAACTGGAGTTTAAGGATATGAAATTTCAGTTTCGTCTTTCTTCCAACAGCTACTATACCGATGGCTCTACAGCAGATTACTACGGTATTATCCGTTACTGTCGGATCAATAACCTGCCCGGCACAATTATTGAACATGGATTTGCCAATAATCAAAAAGATGCCCAGAAGCTGAGTAATGACAATGTACTTCAGGAGATCGGTAAAGCTGATGCCAGAGGAATTGCCGCTTACTTAAAACTGAATGCAGGTTCTTCCGAAACCCCGGAAGATTCCGGAGCCGCTAACCAGCCTCAGAAACCGGAAACCATAAAAAATTCCTGGAATCAGGAAAACGGGAAATGGTATTATTACGATCAAAACGGAAACAAAGCCACAGGTTGGCAAAATATTAAAAATACCTGGTATTACATGGATGCTTCCGGTGTAATGCTTACCGGATGGCAGTTTATTAACAACAAATGGTACTACTTGAATTCTTCCGGCGCCATGCTTACCGGATGGCAGCTTATCAATAACAAGTGGTACTTTATGGATTCTTCCGGCGCCATGCTCACCGGATGGCAGCTTATCAATAACAAGTGGTACTTTATGGATTCTTCCGGTGCCATGCTCACCGGATGGCAACTCATTAACAACAAGTGGTATTTTATGGATTCTTCCGGCGCCATGCTCACCGGATGGCAGCTCATTAACAACAAGTGGTACTTTATGAATTCCTCCGGCGCTATGCTCACCGGATGGCAGTTTATTAACAATAAATGGTACTACTTGAATTCTTCCGGCGCTATGCTTACCGGATGGCAACTCATTAACAACAAGTGGTACTTTATGGATTCTTCCGGCGCTATGGCGTCCGATACCATGGTTGGATCTTATTATGTGGATAAATCCGGAGCCTGGGTAACCAATTATTCCCCCGCACACTGGATACTTTCCGGTCAGCGTTGGTGGTATCGTCACAGCGATGGCAGCTATACCGTCTCTGACTGGGAGAAAATCAACGGAACCTGGTATCTTTTCGATAAGGACGGATGGATGCTTACCGGATGGCAGAAAGTAAAGGGAAAAACCTATTATTTGGAGGATTCCGGCGCTATGCTTATCGGTTCCCATAAAATTGATGGAAAAACCTATACTTTCTCTGATGACGGTTCTTTAATCGCTTCATAAGAAAAAGGCTATCAGGAAATATTATATTGTTTCCCGATAGCCTTTTTAATATATTGATTTTCTCACCCTGTAATATTAGTCACTGCCGTCTTTTTACAGATTTTCATCCACATATCTCTGAATATTCGATGCATTCACATATTTCTTTTCTTCATTCCCACGAATAACCACCAGAGTCGGAGCCTGCATAATTCCATATCTGGCTGCCATTTCCGGATTTTTTTCTGCATCGATCAACTGATATTCTTCCCCTTTTAACATTTCTTTGGCAATCTTGCAGTTGGGACAGGTACTTGTGATAAACAGATATTTCATTCCTTCTCCCTTTTCCCCTTTCACTTCATCCTTTGTCATAGTCACAACTGCAGTATGTGTTCCATGAGCCACAGGCTCCTTTGAATGTAACACATCATATACCGTACGATTTTTATATTCCTGTGATTTTCCATCATTCCAGTTTTGTACCGGACGATAATACCCTGTAATTCTGCTGTATACCTCTGATTTCTTTCCACAGGTAGGACAGGTAAAATGTTCTCCGGCGATATAGCCATGTTCTTTACATACAGAATATGTAGGTGACAGCGTATAATATGGAAGACGATAATTTTCTGCAATTTTTCTCACCAGAGTAGCCGCCGCTTTCCAATCAGGAAGTTTCTCACCTAAAAACGCATGGAATACTGTACCGGAAGTATATAAAGTCTGTAACTCATCCTGTATATCCAGCGCATCGAAAATGTCTGAAGTATAATCCACTGGCAAATGAGAACTGTTGGTATAATAAGGAGTATCGCCTTCATGTCCGGCAGTAATAATATCCGGCCACCGTTTTCTGTCATGTTTTGCCAGACGATAGGCAGTAGATTCTGCCGGTGTAGCTTCCAGATTGTACAGATCTCCGTATTCTTCCTGATAATCCGCCAAACGTTCCCGCATATGATTCAAAACATCTTTTGAGAATTTCTGAGTTCTTGGATCTGACATATCTGCCTGAATCCATCTGGCATTCAGACCCGCTTCATTCATTCCTACCAGTCCGATAGTGGAGAAATGACTGTCAAAATTACCAAGATATCTCTTCGTATATGGATACAATCCTTCATCCAGAAGTTTTCCCACAACTTCTCTCTTTACGTGTAAAGATCTGGCTGAAATATCCATCATATGATCCAGTCTCTGATAAAATTCTTCTTCATTTCTGGAAAGATAAGCAATTCTCGGCATATTAATGGTAACTACCCCAATAGAGCCGGTACTTTCTCCTGAACCGAAATATCCGCCTGTCTTTTTACGCAGTTCCCGAAGATCCAATCTCAACCGACAGCACATACTGCGAACGTCACTGGGCTCCATATCACTATTAATATAATTTGAAAAATAAGGCGTACCATATTTGGAGGTCATCTCAAACAACAGCCGATTGTTTTCTGTGTCTGACCAGTCAAAATCAGAAGTAATAGAATAAGTAGGGATAGGGTACTGAAATCCACGGCCATTGGCATCTCCTTCAATCATAGTCTCAATAAATGCCCGGTTCACCATATCCATCTCTTTTTTACAATCTTTATATTTAAAATCCATATTCTTTCCGCCTACAATGGCCGGCAATTCTGCCAGATCACCTGGCACAGTCCAGTCCAGTGTAATATTGGAAAATGGCGCCTGAGTTCCCCAACGGCTGGGTGTATTTACACCGTAAATAAAGGATTCAATACATTTTTTTACTTCCGGATACGTCAGATTATCCACCTTTACAAAAGGAGCCAGATAGGTATCAAAAGAGGAAAATGCCTGAGCTCCCGCCCATTCATTCTGCATAATTCCCAGGAAATTTACCATCTGATTACACAGTACACTCAAATGCTTTGCCGGAGCAGATGTGATCTTTCCTTCTATCCCTCCTAATCCTTCCTGTATCAGTTGTTTCAGTGACCAGCCGGCACAATATCCGGTCAGCATAGAAAGATCATGAATATGAATATCTGCATTTCTATGGGCTTGCGCAATTTCCTCATCATATATTTCCGATAACCAGTAATTTGCCGTCACTGCGCCGGAATTACTCAAAATTAATCCTCCCACAGAATACGTCACTGTAGAGTTTTCCTTTACACGCCAATCTTCCACTTTTACATAACTGTTAACAATTTCCTTATAGTCTAATATGGTAGATTTCATATTGCGTACTTTTTCTCTCTGCTTCCGATACAGAATATACGCTTTTGCCACCTCAGAGTATCCGCACTGAATCAGAACATTTTCCACACTGTCCTGAATAGCTTCCACGGAAATCTGATCATTTTCAATTTTTTTCTGAAAATCCGCCGTCACACGAAGCCCCAGCATCTCCAACATATCCTGGGTATACTGCTTTCCGTTTGCTTCAAAGGCTTTCCTTATCGCTTCCGTTATCTTACTTAACTGAAATTCAGCAATTTCTCCATCTCTTTTGATTACATCAAACATCTTTACTCATCCCCCAAATCTTTCTTCATCTTGTCGTGTATATCTATACTAGCAAACCTGTTGCCCTATGTCAACAGCAAAAGCCACTATATATTGTGCTTTCAAAAAACAAACTACAATATATAGTGGCTTTATCTTCTTCCAAACTTTCATAAAAGTCCGGATTTTCAGCATATTTTACATATTATGATAGGCTTCCATAGGAATATAAGCTTTGATGCAAATACCTTCCGGCAAATATTCTTCCTGGATCACCTGACCATATTTCCTCACCAGAGAGATTTTTCCTGCCTGATCATAAGGATACAACCGTTCCACATATACCTGTTCTTCACGAAGTACCTGCTCTAACAGTTGTTTCAATTCTTCCAATCCTTCTTTACTTCTGGCAGAAATATTCAGCACATAATCTGCCTGAAAATCCCGAAGCTGCTCTTTATCAAAACAAATATCCTGCTTGTTAAACAAGGTAATGATCTTCTTATTTTCAACCCCCAACTGCCGAAGCGTATCATATACCACATGCATATGATCTTCTTTTCGGGGATTGGATGCATCCACCACATGAAGTATAATATCTGCATACTTTGCTTCTTCCAGCGTACTTTTAAAAGCTTCTATCAAATGATGGGGCAGTTTTCGTATAAATCCAACCGTATCTGTGAGTAAAATCTGTTGCTTTCCCGGAAGATCCAGCACTCTTGTGGTAGGATCCAGGGTGGCAAAAAGTTTATCTTCTTCCAATACTCCTGCTCCTGTAAGCACATTC
This sequence comes from Eubacterium sp. UBA3279, assembly GCA_002361775.1. GTDB lineage: Bacteria > Bacillota > Clostridia > Lachnospirales > Lachnospiraceae > Oliverpabstia. The sequence goes on along the minus strand of DETV01000063.1, from coordinate 10,995 downwards.
AGCAGGGTGGATTTTCCCGCATTGGTATATCCCACAATAGCAGCCACTTTTGTTCTGCTTTTTTCTCGCTGATTTCGGATCAATTCCCGATGCTTTCGCACTTCCTCCAACTGTTCTTTCAACTGACCAATCCGGGCATGAATCAATCGGCGGTCCATTTCCAGTTTTTTCTCTCCCGGACCTCTCGTTCCGATTCCTCCTCCCAGACGGGACAGAGAAGCTCTCATGCCCACCAGACGGGCAGCTCTGTATTTTAACTGTGCCAGTTCCACCTGGATTTTTCCTTCACTGGTTTTCGCTCTGCTGGCAAAAATATCCAAAATAACCATTGTACGGTCCATTACCTTACATTCCAGTTCTCTTTCCAGGTTGTTTAACTGAGCCGGACTGAGTTCATCGTCACACACCACCCCTGTGGCATCACAATTATAAATCAGCTCTTTTAATTCTTCCAGCTTTCCCTTACCCAGATAGGTGGCGGGATGGGCAGATTCCCTGCTTTGCATTACACTTCCCACTGTAAGTGCCCCTGCTGTCTGCACCAGTTCCCGAAGTTCCATAAGGGACTCTGCCGTGTCATCTGAATCATAAGTCTGAACACCTGCAAGTATTACCCGCTCTAATTGTTCACCCATCTCATACATATCTGTTCCTCCTGCTATCTGGTAGAAAGAAATTCATTTTCCCTGAGCCCTTCTTCATCCTCCGGGTATAAGGTCAAAAACTCTGCCATCTTGGCTTTTGCCGTAGCAAAATCCAATTTGTATTCATATGCGACTATCTCATTGTATAAAAGCCCTCTTTGATCTTCTTCGCTGGAAAAGGCTAGACCCTGCTGAATATTTTCCAGAGCGGCATCATAATTTTTCTCGTAGATATCACAGATAGCCAAACCGTTATAAGCTTTCGCTCCGTTTTCATTTTCTGCAAGATATTCCTGATACATGGCTCTCGCACTGACCACGTCCTCCATATCCAGATACACTCTGCCTAACAATAAGGCAGCTTCCTGATATTCCAGTTTCAAAGCGGCTAAAAGAGACTCTTTCGCTTTTTCATAATTTTTTTCATATTCATAAATCCGGCTCCGGTGGTAGTAATCTTCTCCTGTCTCCGGTTCCATCAAAAGGGCCATATCTAAAAACTGTTGTCCCTCTTCCTCTTTTCCTGCCTCTTGATAAATGCGATAAATATTAATATACAGGTCGTAGTCTTCACAGTCTTTCACTGCTCTCAAAAAATCTTTCTGACCGCCCTCAAAATTTCCTTTCTTCACATATGCTTTTCCCCGAAGGAAAAACGCCTGCGTATCTTCTCCCTTTTTCAGAATATTTCCATATTCCTCTATCGCTTTATCAATGTCTCCATATTCCATACGAACCTGGGCCAGATAAAACAAAACATCTTTTTCAAACTTTTCATCCGGCTCTTCCATATAATTTAAACTTCTGGAAAATGCAGCAATGGCTTCCGGATAAGAGCCTTTGGACAACCAGGCAATCCCGGTTCCCCGGTAAGCTTCTGACAGATGCTGCTTTTGTTCCACCACCTGATCGAACATCTGAATTGCCGTGTCATACTCTTTATTTTCCAGGGCTTTCATCCCGTTCTCATATATCTGATCCGCTTTTTCATCTTTGCAGCCAGACAGGAGCATAGCCATACAGCCAAACATCATCCAAAATTTTTTCATGATACGATCAGACCCTCTTTATCCATCACTTCAATAACACTGTTTACCATTTCTTCACAAATAGAATCTTTTTTTGCTTCCACCATGACACGGATCACCGGCTCTGTACCACTTTCACGAACCAGAATTCTTCCTTCTTCTCCCAGTTCTTTTTCTACTTTTGCCACTGCTTCCTGAACTGCGCTGTTATTTCTTGCAGCCGCTTTATTGGAAACTCTCACATTTTTCAAAAGCTGAGGATAAATTGTCACTTCAGAAGCCAGAATATTTAATGGCTGTTTCTTTTCAATCATCACTTCCATGATCATCAGGGAAGTAAGAATACCATCTCCTGTGGTGGCATGTTTACTGAAAATAATATGACCGGACTGTTCGCCGCCAAGACTGTGTCCGTTGGCCATCATATTCTCACACACATATTTGTCGCCCACAGCAGTTTTTTCATACCGGATACCTGCTCTGTCACAGGCTTTGTATAATCCCAGATTGGACATGATCGTGGTAACAATAGTATTATTTTCCAATTTTCCCTGTTCTTTCATGTATTTTCCACATACATACAAAATCAGGTCCCCATCAATCACATTTCCCATATTATCCACTGCGATACAACGATCCGCATCGCCGTCATAGGCAAATCCCACATCCAGATGCTTCTCTTTTACAAATTTCTGCAGATTTTCAATATGGGTAGAACCACAATTGGTATTAATATTGGTTCCATCCGGCTCATTATTGATTACATAAGTTTTTGCTCCCAATGCGTCGAATACACTTTTTGCCACGGAAGATGCGCTTCCGTTGGAACAATCCAGACCCACTCTGTAGTTTTTAAAAGAACGAGTGGGAATAGAAATCAAATAACCGATGTAACGATTTCTTCCTGCCGCAAAATCAATAGTACGTCCGATATTTTCTTTTACCGCATAGGGAATCTTAGGTTGTCCATCATCGATATAACGCTCGATCTGCGCCTCTACCTCTGCATCCATCTTCTGCCCGTTCCCACCGATAATCTTGATTCCATTGTCATAAAATGGGTTGTGACTCGCTGAAATCATAATACCACAGTCGAAATTTTCTGTTCTTACCACGTAAGAAACACTGGGCGTTGTGGTTACGTGAAGCAGATATACATCTGCCCCGGATGCGGTAAGACCTGCCACCAGAGAATATTCAAACATATAACTGCTTCTTCTGGTATCTTTTCCGATTACGATCTGAGCCTTACGGTCTTTTCCATAATACCATCCCAGAAAACGTCCTACCTGATATGCATGTTCTACTGTTAAATCTACATTTGCCTCTCCTCTGAAACCATCAGTACCAAAATATTTTCCCATAATTTTTTCTCCTCACTGAAAATTAAGCATTGATTAAGTCAGCGCTATACAAGCCCTGTTCTACCAGTTTCCTTATTTCTTCTACTACTGTTGCCCGATCTTCCTGATACGTTACGCCAAACCACTGAGAGTCTGTGGAAAGAACGGTGACAGAAGCTTTTCCCGCTTTCAGAAGCTGATCCACCTTGGTAGGAAGAAGATATTCTTTCTTCAAATCTCCTTCCGGAATTTCCTTCAAAAATGATACGAACCCTTCTTCCAGGGTGTCCAGAAATTCCGGCTGAAATCCCCACATATTCATGGACACCAGACTGTCCATATCTACGGGAATAATCCCTTCGTCTGTTTCGCTTCCTGCTCCATCTGGAGTTTTTACAATGTGGAACGTCTCACAGATACCATTTAACTTTCCATTTTCATCCAGGTGACAGATGCCTCTGGTCACTCCTCCGTTATCACTCAGAGTATTTTTCAGAACAAATCCCGCCATGCAGATATCTTCTTCCTTTTGTGCTTCATGGTCTTTCACCAGATAATCATGGATTTTTACAAATGGATCTTTTCCATAATAATCATCCGCATTGATCACTACAAACGGTTCTTTCACAACTCCCTTGCAACACAGTACAGCCTGCCCTGTTCCCCATGGCTTTGTTCGTTCTTCCGGTTTTTCAAATCCTGCGGGAAGATCATCCAATTCCTGAAATACATAAGAAACTTCTGTCAGTTTTTCGATTCTGTTTCCTATGATCTCACGAAATTCTTTTTCCAGATCTTTCCGGATAATAAACACAATTTTGTTAAACCCGGCTTCCAGAGCATCATGGATGGAATAATCCATAATAATTTCTCCACTGGGACCTACCGGTGCCAGTTGTTTGATTCCTTCTCCAAATCTGCTGCCCATCCCTGCTGCCATAATTACAAGTGTTGTCTTTTTCATATTGCATTTCCTCCGTTTTACGGTATTACTACATTTATTGCTTTATGCGTCTTCCTGAAGATTTGCCAGCTTCGCCGCCTGATCGGCTGCAATAAGACTGTCTATAATCTCTGACAGATCTCCGTTTAAGATACTGTCAAGACGATGCAGTGTTAATTTGATTCGATGATCTGTCACACGGCCCTGAGGGAAGTTGTAGGTTCTGATCTTTTCTGATCGGTCACCTGTTCCCACCTGACTTCTTCTTGCCTCTGCTTCTGCATCATGGCGTTTCTGAAGTTCCAGATCATACAGTCTGGAGCGAAGTACTTTGATCGCTTTATCTCTGTTCTTTAACTGGGACTTTTCATCCTGACAGGAAATAACAATTCCTGTAGGAATATGAGTCAGACGCACTGCAGAGTCTGTGGTATTGACACACTGTCCTCCATTTCCCGATGCGCGGAATACATCAAACTTACAGTCATTCATATCTAATTCAAAGTCAATCTCTTCTGCTTCCGGCATAATTGCCACAGTAATCGTGGAAGTATGGATTCTTCCGCCGGATTCGGTCTCAGGTACCCTCTGTACCCGATGTACTCCACTTTCGTACTTTAACCGAGAATATGCTCCATTTCCATTGATCATAAAAGTTACTTCTTTAAATCCACCGATTCCGTTCTCATTCAGTGACAACATTTCTGTTTTCCACCGCTGAGTCTCTGCATATTTCACATACATCCGGTAAATCTCAGCGGCAAAAAGAGCTGCCTCATCTCCACCCGCGCCTGCGCGGATCTCCACAATAACATTCTTACTGTCATTAGGATCTTTGGGAAGAAGAAGAATCTTCATTTCATGTTCCAGTTCTTCAATTCTTTTCTTTGCATCTGCCAGTTCTTCCTTCAGCATCTCCCGCATCTCTTCATCCGACTCTTCATCCAGCATAGCCAGACTCTCCTCCACGGTCTGCTGACAATTTTTATATTCTTTATACGCATCCACGATAGGCTGTAATTCGCTCTGTTCCTTCATCAGCTTCTGAAATCTCGCCGGATCGTTCGCCACTCCCGGTTCATTTAATTCGCTGAGAATTTCTTCCAGACGAATCAGCAGATCTTCTAATTTATCAAACATTTTCTTTCCTCCTGGTTTTAGCCTGCAGTTTTTTGCCCTGTTACTACCCGGTCCAGCCCGGCCAGATCTTTTACAATCTGTATATTTTCATAACCGCTCTGTTCCATCATCCTTTTCAGCGCTTCTCCCTGGTCATATCCGATTTCCAGACAAAGCCAGCCGTCCGGTTCCAGGTAAGAGGGAGCCTGCTCTACAATCTTCCTGTAAAAATATAATCCGTCCTCTTTTCCATCCAATGCCAGATGGGGTTCATGATCTCTCACTTCCGGCATCAGCTTTTCTATCTCTCCCGTTACTATGTAGGGAGGATTTGAGGTAATCATATGGTAACTTCCCCTTATTTCTGAAAACAGATCACTTTCCACAAAGTCCGCCTGGACATTCAGCCGTTTTCTGTTCTCTTTTGCCACCGCCAGGGCCCGGGAAGAAATATCCGCCCCGGTACCATTTATTTGCAGATTTTTATGTTCTGCCAGTAAACTAAGTAAAATACAGCCGCTTCCCGTGCATAGATCCAGAATCTGCATTCCCGGTTTCAGACGTTTTCCTGCTTCCTCCACCAAAATCTCTGTATCAAATCTTGGAATCAAAACCTGATCATTTACATAGAATTCATATCCCATAAACCAGGCGCTGCCCAAAATCTGCTGCAGCGGCATCCTTTTTTCCCGCTCTGCGATCAATTTCCTGTACTTTTCCGACTGTTCCTCTTCTATTCTATCATCTTCATGGAGAAAATAATAGCTTTTTTCCATATCAAAAGCAAATTCCATCAAAGCCCAGGCATCGTATTTTCCCTCTGAAATCCCTGCCCCAATCAGTCTTTCTTCCCCTTCTTTTAAAGCCTCTCTCCATGTACTCATAATTCTTTTTCACCGTACTGCTCTGGAAAATTTTCTTCCAGATACGCTTTCCAGTCAAATACTGCCTCCACTGCTTTTATGGCTACTTCTGCCATTTCCGGTTCCGGCTCTCTCGTTGTAAGACGCTGCAGCGCCAATCCCGGCTTACTCAGCATTGTCACAAACCAGTTATCACTGCTTCCTGCCAGACGGATGATCTCATAAGATACACCGGCAATCACCGGCAGCAGCAGCAAACGAACCACTACTCTGAGCCATGGGGAGGATACCCGGATAAACAGGAAGAAAATAATACTCACGATCATTACAAACAGCAGAAAACTGGTTCCGCACCGTTTATGTTCCCGGGAACTCTTCATCACATTATCCACATTCAATTCCAGTCCATGCTCCACGCAATTGATACATTTATGCTCTGCACCGTGATACATAAACACCCGCTGAATGTCCTTCATGCGGGAAATCAACAGCAGATACCCCAGAAAAAGCAACATTCTCACGCAAGCTTCCGCTATTGAGATCAAAAGCTCTGAATTTGTAATATGACGCAAAAATCCGGCAATAAAGTAGGGCAGCAGAATAAATAATGCTATGGATAAGATCACGGAAAAAGCTACCGTTCCATACATCATCCATTGTTCCTGCTTTTCTTTCTTCTGATCATTTTCCCTTTTTTCTTCTTTTGTCAGTTTTTCTTTCTGTTCCGGCTCATCTTCCTCTTCAATAAAACTGGCTGAATACATCAGGCATTTCATCCCTACCACAAGAGATTCAAAGAAAGAGAGAACTCCACGGAAGACAGGAAGTTTCCACAGTTTCTTTCCTTTTCCCCAGCTCTTGTACGGCTCTACTTTCACTTCAATCTCTCCATCCGGCTTTCTGACACCCACGGAATACCTGTCCCCGCATCGCATCATGATACCTTCCATTACAGCCTGTCCGCCAATATTTGATGACTTCATCGCTCCTCCGTTTTCTTAACCTTTCGATTATTTTCATAGAGTAAAACAGGTTGAGATTTTATCAACCTCAACCCGCTCATTTCCCGTATTTTCTTATGCGTTAATACCGTATTTCTTATTGAACTTGTCAATACGTCCACGGGCTGCCGCTGCCTTCTGCTGTCCTGTATAGAAAGGATGGCATTTGGAACAGATTTCTACGTGGATATCTTTTTTTGTAGATCCTGTTACGAATGTGTTTCCACAGTTACATGTTACTGTTGCCTGATGATATTCAGGATGGATTCCTTCTCTCATGATTTTCACCTCTTCTTATTTACTTATTAGACTTATATACATTTGTAATTCACTGATTTACTTCAATCAGATCCTTACAGCTATTTTGTTTTTTAATATTTAAACAGCTTGTAAAGTATAACATATCCCCAAGGGAAATGCAAGTTGTTTCCTTAAATTTTTAGATGAATTTCTGTTTTTTCACCATCTGCACCAATTCCTGGTTATTTCTGGTTTTCGTAAACATATTCAGAATATTTTCCACTGCCTCATCTGCTTTCATTCCATTCAGCGCCTTGCGCATGATATAAACAGCTTCCTGCTCATCCTGACTCAGCAAAAGATCTTCTCTTCGTGTTCCTGATTTTGCAATATCAATCGCTGGAAATACTCGTTTTTCCTGAAGTTTACGGTCTAATACCAGTTCCATATTACCGGTTCCTTTAAATTCTTCGTAAACCACATCATCCATCTTACTTCCCGTATCCACCAAAGCTGTAGCCAATATGGTAAGGCTTCCACCTTCCCGCATATTTCTGGCTGCTCCAAAGAACCGTTTCGGCATATGAAGAGCTGCCGGATCCAGACCGCCGGACAATGTTCTTCCACTGGGGGGAACTGTCAGGTTATATGCCCGCGCCAGTCTTGTAATACTATCAATAAAAATCGTCACGTCCTTTTTATGTTCTACCAATCGCTTTGCTCTTTCAATTACCATCTCTGATACTCTTTTATGATGCTCCGGCAATTCATCAAAGGTGGAATAAATCACCTCTACATTTTTCCCACGAATCGCTTCTTTAATATCAGTAACCTCTTCCGGACGTTCATCAATCAGAAGGATTATCAGATGCATCTCCGGATTGTTGCGAAGAATAGACTGTGCCGCTTCTTTCAACAAAGTAGTCTTACCTGCCTTCGGCGGTGAAACAATCATACCTCTCTGTCCTTTACCTATGGGGCTGATCAGATCCGTGATCCTCATGGCCATACTTCCCCCCGGACGTTCCAGGCGAAGCCGCTCGTCAGGAAATATGGGCGTCATATCTTCAAAATTCCATCGTTTCATACTGTCATTGGGAGACATTCCGTTAATGGATGTTACATACAGTAACGCTCCGAATTTTTCATTTTCTTTTTTTACCCTGGTACTTCCCCGAAGAATATCTCCTGTCTTCAGGTTAAAACGACGAATCTGGGAAGGGGATACATACACATCATTTTCTCCCGGAAGATAATTATCGCTTCGAATAAAACCATATCCATCTGCCAGAACTTCCAGAATTCCGTGTGCTTCGATTCCACTATCAAGCTGGCTGAATTCTGCACGTTTTTCTTCGATCTGTCTTTCCTGCTCTTTTGTATCTTCTTCCAGCATTCTTTCTACCAGTTCATCCTTTCTCAGGCCTGAAATACCTTTTAAACCTCTGGCTTTTGCTACTTCCCGCAATTCGCTGGCAGATAGTGATTCATATTTTTCTCTCATTTATTCTTTCCTTTCCATGGCAAAATTTGAAATGCATCAGACAAATTCTTCAAGAAATGTAGTATTACATGTGTTTCAAGATTTTCTTGCTCTTCTATTTTAACAGGGGACGGAATTTGTGTCAATGTGTATACTTGCAATTCTTTTCTTATCTGTTATGATAAGCGTGTGGTTTTATTACCATAAATTTTTATTTTTACGAGGTATTTTTATGCAACGCGATCTTACCAGAGGACCTATTGCTTCCTCTATCCTTTTTTTTGCATTCCCTATGATTTTGGGAAATCTTCTGCAGCAGTGTTATAACGTGGCTGATACTCTCATTGTAGGCCGCTTTCTGGGGGCAAATGCTTTGGCCGCTGTGGGCTCTGCCTATACTCTGATGACATTTCTCACTTCTATTTTTATCGGCCTTTGCATGGGAAGCGGCGTATTGTTTTCCATCTGTTTCGGGCGTAAAGATATGGAGGAATTGAAAAAAAGTATTTTTCTTTCATTTTCTCTGATCGGTCTGCTGACTGTCTTACTTAATGCAGCGGTTTTCCTTCTGTTAGAACATATTCTTATATGGCTTCAGATCCCTGCCGAAGTCCTTCCCATGTTTCGGGAATATATAAGAATCATTTTCCTTGGTATCAGCGGAACTTTTCTTTATAATTATGCCGCTTCCCTTTTACGGGCTTTGGGAAATTCCTCCGTTCCTTTGATTTTTCTTGGAATTTCAGCCGCCATGAATCTGGCTCTTGACCTGTTATTTGTCATCGGTTTTTCCTGGGGGATTTCCGGCGCGGCAATCGCCACAGTGATTTCTCAATTCACCGCCGGAATCGGCATTATGTTGTATACTTTCTTAAAATATAAAGAACTGCGGATTCAGCGCCGTCATCTTCATTGGAACAAACAACTTTTTCTGGAAATCATGCATTGCTCTCTCCTGACCTGTCTGCAGCAATCCGTTATGAATTTAGGAATTCTTATGGTGCAGGGGCTTGTAAATAGTTTCGGTCCTGCCGTAATGGCAGCTTTCGCTGCTGCCGTTAAAATAGATTCTCTGGCCTATCTGCCCGTTCAGGATTTTGGAAATGCCTTTTCCACCTTCATCGCTCAGAACCACGGCGCAGGAAAATCCGAGAGAATACGCGACGGTATTCGGATTTCCACATGGACATCTGTGATTTTTTCCGTAATCATTTCCCTGATCGTTGTTTTGGCAGCAAAACCTCTGCTGCTTTTGTTTGTATCACCCCAGGAACAGGAAATATTGGCCACCGGTATCCAGTATCTTCGTATAGAAGGTTCTTTTTACTGGGGAATCGGCTGTCTCTTCCTTTTTTATGGTTTATTCCGGGGAATCCAAAAGCCGGGGATTTCTCTGATACTTACCGGGATTTCTCTGGGAACCAGGGTTATCCTTGCCTACGTTTTATCTTCTTTCTCTTTTATTGGAGTAACAGGAATCTGGATGGCCGTCCCCATCGGCTGGATCCTGGCAGATTTAGCCGGATTATTTTTCTACAGAAAATGGATGGCCCGCCCCCATTCGTAAACAAAAAATCATTGTAGCATTCTCATGTTTACACAAAAATATATTAAGTAACAACCGCTCACAAGGGGTTGACTTCATAGCATTAATGACAAATCACAGAACTTCCATCCTCAGTACTTTATTCAAAGTTCAGAGGGTGGTTTTCTATGCTTAAAATATTATCTGATATTTGAGAAAATTAATCAGGGAACAGTTAAAGAAATGCAACACGAAATAAAAAAAGTGCCTGTTTATAGGCACTTATGTACTGCGGTTAGTGGGACTCGAACCCACACGGTTGCCCACTGGCACCTAAAACCAGCGCGTCTGCCAATTCCGCCATAACCGCTTTTTTTTCAAAAAAAAGGACAAGTCTTTTCAACTTGTCCAATGAGACATCGGGGATTCGAACCCCGGACAACTTGATTAAAAGTCAAGTGCTCTACCGACTGAGCTAATATCCCATCTACTGGGCTAGGCAGATTCGAACTGCCGAATGCAGGAGTCAAAGTCCTGTGCCTTACCGCTTGGCGATAGCCCAACGTACGCCTTACGGCAGGGTGGATACAGGGATTCGAACCCTGGGCCTCCAGAGCCACAATCTGGCGCGCTAACCAACTGCGCTATACCCACCATACCTTTCCTCTAAAGAGAAAAGAAGCGTGCTTGGAGGGATTCGAACCCCCGACCCACGGCTTAGAAGGCCGTTGCTCTATCCAACTGAGCTACAAACACGTACCATCAAGTTTAGAATCCTTGACGAAAGCGGGTGATGGGAATCGAAC
>DETV01000071.1 GCA_002361775.1 Eubacterium sp. UBA3279 | reverse complement strand
TATTTGGTATTTACTCATTTATAGCTTTTAAGAAACTTATCTCACTTAAATAGTTCTTTGAAAGTTTATCACACTAATCCAAGAAAGTCAAAATATACTCACCATAAAAAAGTTCCACCATTTTCTTCTAAAAAATGGTGAAACTTTTTAATTCAGTGTTTTTTCGCCATAATACAATACCATTCCACTCTTTCAAATTCCGGCATAGAAAAACAGGCAGGAAAACATTGAATATTAATTTCTGTATATCCTAATGATTTTAATTTATCTATAATCATCCCCCTTTTGATTGGATAATATGTTTCCTCAAATTCCTCTTTTTGAAAAATCTGATTATTTTTTTCAAACGTATATAACAAATTAAAAGTCATGGAATCATCTGCATGATAATCCCAAACCTGAATTAAATTTACTCTGTCCTCTCCTATAAAAACAGGATTATATAGAAAAAATCTATTCCTGTCATGCAGGATTTTTTCCCAATTTCTCATATCCAGATACAAATATCCATTATCTTTTACCAGAGAATCCATTTGCTCAAGAGCTTTTAATACGTCCGTATTTTGTACATGAGGCAAGGAGTTTCCTGTGCTTGCAACACAATCGAATTCTTTCCCTTCCCAACAGGATAAATCTCTGAAGTCGCTACATTTCAAATTCATATTATATCCGGCGTTCTGAGCTTTTCCCTTACATTTTTCCAACATTTCTTCACTCAGATCGGAACCAGATACCTCAATCCTCATTTCGGCTAAGGGCAATGTCACACTGCCAGAACCGATACTGACATCCAGAAAAGAATGTATGCCTTTATCTTTTAGTAATGCTGCCCAGTGTTTTTTGTATATTTCTATATGCTCCCTATCTTCCAACAGATCATAAATATCTGCTTTTTGATATATACTTGCCATAATAAATCCTCCCCAAAAAATAGTTTGGTCATACAGCCTGATATAGCTCCCTGCTCATATCCTGCCTATGACCAAACTACCATTACAATGCGAAAGTCAGAAGCTCTCTTCTCACTTCCGCCATATGATGATTAAATTAATGATGGAACAGACGAATACCTGTAAATGCCATCACCATATCATATTTATTACATGTTTCAATTACCAGATCGTCACGTACAGATCCGCCTGGTTCTGCAATATATTTTACACCACTCTTATATGCCCGCTCAATATTGTCAGCAAATGGGAAGAAAGCATCAGAACCAAGAGTTACGTCTGTCAGTTTATCCAGCCATTCTCTTTTTGCCTCTCTTGTAAATATTTCCGGTTTTACAGAAAATGTTCTTTCCCAGTTTCCATCTGCCAGTACGTCCATATATTCTTCACCGATATAAACATCGATGGCATTATCACGCTCTGCACGGGAAATTCCCTCTTTAAATGGCAGATTTAAAACGGTTGGACTCTGACGCAGCCACCAGTTATCAGCTTTCTGACCAGCCAGACGGGTACAATGTACACGGGACTGCTGACCTGCTCCCACACCAATTGCCTGTCCGTCTTTTACGAAACAAACGGAATTGGACTGTGTATATTTTAAGGTAATAAGAGAAATCTTCATATCTCTCTTTGCCTCTTCTGACAAATCTTTATTCTCTGTAACAATATTGGAAATCAGTTCATCGTTGATCGCCAGCTCCTGACGTCCCTGTTCAAAGGTAACTCCAAATACTTCCTTATGCTCCAATGGCGCCGGAACGTAATCCGGATCGATCTCGATTACATTATAATTACCTTTTTTCTTCTGTTTCAGGATTTCCAGAGCTTCTTCTGTATAACCCGGAGCAATTACACCGTCAGAAACTTCTCTTTTGATCAGAAGCGCAGTATCTTTATCACACACATCTGACAGAGAAATAAAATCTCCAAAAGATGACATTCTGTCCGCTCCGCGGGCTCTCGCATAAGCACAGGCGATAGGGGAGAAATTCTTCCAATCCATATCGTCTACCCAGTAAATCTTTGCCAGTGTTTCTGTCAGCGGCAGACCTACTGCTGCTCCTGCAGGAGATACATGTTTAAAAGAGGTTGCTGCCGGAATACCGGTGGCATTTTTCAGATCGCGAACTAACTGCCAGCCATTAAAAGCATCCAGGAAATTGATATATCCCGGTTTTCCTGAAAGCACTTTTATCGGAAGCTCAGAACCGTCATTCATGTAAATTTTAGAAGGTTTCTGGTTAGGGTTACATCCATATTTTAACAGTAATTCATTCATTGTTTTCTCCTCCTATTTGTTTTTATTTACAATCTTAGTCTCATAAGTTCCATCGGCAATATTGATATAACGAACAAACAAAGAAACTTTGTTATCCTCATTCAGACTGTTCCAGAGCATATCTGTAAACTCTTCTATATCATCCGGAATAGCTACTAATTTCGGTTCGCCTTCAAAGCTCGGCAGTGGATTGCCGTCGCACATATAAGTATGAATAAAATGTCCTTCACCTGCCACACAGTTTTCATAAGCAAATGTATAACGATTGCATGCGTCAGGATTTCCATTGTTGCTTTTCAAAATTGACATTGCATAGTTATATTTTCCATTTTCAATGTGCATAACTCCTGAAATACGAGGAGTGTAATTAGGACCATCCGGCTCAAATTCTCTCGTTCTGAGACTCTGTTCAAAGGTCAGCTGCTTGTCCATTCCTTCATAAATAGTGTCTGTCTGATCTCCATTGGTCACAATTGTTTTATTTCCCAGTACCCGTACCGGTGCATAAATAATCAAACTGGGATCTACCAGTTTGGAGGGATCAAATGCCTGTGTACGGATTCCCTCTCCATCTTCTACAAAGATTCTGTTACGACTGTTTTCGCTTCTTCCCATAATGAAATATGCAGCTACGGCTTTTGTTCCGTCAGCAGATTTTCCGATTACAATTCCTCTTCCAGGATATGCATTTCCCTTCAGTTCCTGTTCCAGTGATATCATTTTCATGAGACCTCTCCTTTGCATAGATACGATTTCTTGGTTACCCGGGCAGGCTTCTTTCTGCACATAAAACAAAAAAGCCTACAATCCGAGCGAGATTGCCCAGACGGTCGGCTTCTACTCCTTATACTCCCTGTGGTAGACTCCACTTCCGTCAGTCATATAAGGTAACTAAAACATACCATTCTTTTTCAGACTTGTCAACCCGGAAGTGAAAAAACCATCTTCCATATAGGGAATCATATCTGCATCCCCTGCCAAAAATCATAATTGACAGGACTATTTTTCTCTTTTTTTCTGCAGCAAAGGGAAGCAGATCTCCAAACGTTCATTCCGGTAGCGAACCAGGTGTTTCCAGATGACCACACAGGACAAAATCCCACTGCCCACCAAAGTTCCCCTTGCTGCCCTTTTCCAGAACATTCCTCCCAAAAACAGCAAAAATGTGACTACCGAGCGAAAGAAATGAGGACGAATTACAATTATCAGGGAAAACAGCAGGTATAAAAATGCCAGCAGCAGAACCGGCTGCCAATCTGGAATCAATCCCAGGAGAACGCCAAAGGATACCGCTATGGATTTACCTCCCATACGGGGATTCCAAAAAGGAAATGCATGGCCAAGTACCGGCGCTGCCATAATTAATCCAAACCCCCATTCTTCCGGATCCAGAGCCATTAAAGCCAGATGCACCGGTATATACCCTTTCAGCAATTCCAAAATCAAAGCACAGATTCCCAATCCCACTCCTCCATGAATAAAGGCGTTGGCTGCCCCTGGATTTCCATCATTACTCTCTTTAGTAATATCAATTTTTTTTATATATTTGGGAAGAAGATAACTGTACAGTACACTTCCTGAAATATAACCACCTAAAATATATAAAATATGTTCTGGGGTAATCATATAGTTCCTCCCTGTTGTTCTCCTGACAACCGCTTCAAATGACAGTATATTCGCTGAGCCGCTTCCGGTTTACTATACTGCTCCTGCGCCAGAATCATTTCCCGGCGAAGCTTCTCTCTGGACAAAATCTTTTGTCCCGCCCGTAACTGCCCAAAGAAACTCTTCCTTCCTATGGACATTCCCCGAGACTGGAAAAATTCCAGATTACAATCTTCACATCCCGGAATGGGATTGGTATGCACAATGGGGATATGGCTGATTGCCGCCTCTGTGCTGCTTAATCCTCCCGGCTTTGTAAATATCACATCACAGGCTGCCATATATTCAGCCACCTGATCCGTAAACCCAAGAATATGTACCTTTTTATTTTCTTCCAGTTCCTTTCGAAGAACCTGTTCCAATTTTTGATTATTCCCGCAAATCACAACAATTTCTTCATTATCTTTCAATCTTCTGGCAAGCTCCCGCACAAAAATCTGGATTTTACCAAATCCCATGCTTCCTCCCATTACCAGATAAATCAAATGCTCCTGAGATAAACCGCACACTTCCCTCGCTTCCTGGCGGTTACGATTTTTCTCAAAACTCTTTCTCACAGGAATCCCCCAGGGAAGCAGCTTTTCTCTGGGAATTCCTCTTCCTGCAAATTCATCTGCCAGATCTTCGTGGGGAATGATATAGTAATCACATTCTGTCTCTTCCCAGAAAGGAATACTGGTATAATCTGTGGCAATGGCCACGGTTTTCTGAGTAAGGATTCCCTTTCTTTTCATCCAGGTCAGCGTTTCTGCCGGATACAAATGAGGCGTTACAATCACATCAAATTCATTCTCTTCCAGATACTTTTTCAACCGTTTTCCCAGAAGTGAGCAGGCAAAATATACCGGTGATTTCCTTTTAGATGATGAAATCATCCTTCCCAGACGATACAGTAAGGCAAACATAAGCGGACAATACTTTACCATGTTCACGTAAGCACCGCCCACCGCTTTGGAGGTTCTTTTCCCGCCCAACATCATCATATCACGAAATTCCGCCAGGTCACCCTGACTTTCAATATATTCTTTTACTGCCTTTCCTGCAGAATTGTGTCCTTCACCCGTATTGCAGGACAAAATTAAAACTTTCATATGTGTATATTCCCTTTTCTTCAGTAAAATATATGCCCATTATAACACCACTCCACTTAAAAAGCGATTGGCAGTTTTGCTAAATTCAGGATAAAATATCGTGATGTACCGGGCAATAAAATGCTTCTTTCACTTCAGAAAATTCTCTGGTCTGCGCCAGAATCCACATCAATTTTACTGCTGCTGATTCCACGGTCATATCGTAAGCCTGAAGTATATTGTATTGATTGACCGCTTTAAATCCCACTTCATAAACTTCTGCATCGCTTCCTTCCAGCATAACCTGAGTGGCGATCACCACAATTTTTCCTTCTTTTGTTAGCTGCTCCAGTTCTGCCAGAAAATTTCTTCTATTATAAAAAGGAATTCCTCCCACTCCGTAGCTTTCTATAATAATAGCATCATATCTGCTTCCGATATACCGCAAAATCTCCGGTTCCATTCCCGGAATAAGCTTCATAAGAAATACCCGGGGATTTAATTTCTCATAGAATTTCAATTCTCCTGTTTCTTCTCCCGGCTCCACATACTGCAAAATCCGCTTATCGTCAATAAAAGCCACCACAGGATAATTGATACTGTCAAAAGCGCTGTAACTTTTTGTTCTCACCTTTCTGGCTCTTGTTCCAAGTATTGCCTTTCCATCAAACACAATATGAACACCCTTGACTCCGTCTTTTACAGCAAATCGCACACTATCCAGGAGATTTTTTCTCGCATCTGTAATCGGAGCGCTGATTGGTTTTTGCGCTCCTGTAAGGATAATAGGCTTTCTGGGATTCTGAACCAGATAGGATAAAGCGGACGCAGTATACGCCATGGTATCGGTTCCGTGAGTGATTACAAAACCGTCATAATCCTCATAATTTTCTTTTAATTCTCTCACAATCTTCAGCCAGTGTTCCGGCTGAAGATTGGTGCTGTCCAGATTCAGAATCTGTTTTACCTGGATATCACAGATTTCCCTTACCTCCGGCACATAAGACAGGATTTCCTCTCCACTGGTTTCCGGCACCAGTCCGTGATCGGTCTCAATGGAAGCTATGGTTCCTCCTGTGGTCATTAGCAATATTTTTTTCATTTTCTTATATTTCTCCTGTTTATTTTTCTCTGATTTTTTTCAATGCCGTGGACAGCTTAACCGGATTACCATACATCAGTATTCCAAACCGGAAAATCTTTGCTGCCAGTACGCCTGCCAATATACAGGAGGCTGCCAGCAGTCCTCCGGATACAAGCACTTCCCATATCTCCACACTTCCCATAGCCACCCGGATCAGCATAGCATTACTGGACGTAAAAGGAACAAAAGAAGCCACCCGCATCAAAAGGCTGTCACTGTCATACATACCAAAAATGGCTATAAAGAACGACGCCAGATAAATCATCATAATCGGCGTGGAAGCCTTACTGATATCTTCCGTTTTGGAAACCAGCGCTCCCAGCATGCCAAAGAAAAATGCATACAAAAGATATCCCAAAAGTCCCAGAATCACAAATGCAGTCCAAACCTCTCCCGGTATATGCAAAAGGAAATCCAACTGATACTTCCAGTTTTCTCTGAATATCTGATAAGCTGCCACCGCACTTCCCAGTATCACAGTACATTGAATCATCCCGGCTATAGCTCCTGCCAGTACCTTACCGAAAATCAGACTATTGCTGTCAACACTGGTCACCAGAATCTCAATAGCCCGGTTGCTTTTTTCCGTGGTAATAGATACAGAAATCATCTGCCCGTAGAAAATCAAAAGGAAATACAAAATCATAACCAACATATAAGTGTAGGCATAATTTTTCACACTATTCTTGCCCAAAATCTCCATTTTAGATTCCGGCATCGTCTGATATAATGTCTGAATTTCTTTGGCGTCAATTCCTTTTTCTGTCATATATTCATTTCTGTATAAGGTGATTAATGCCTGAGAAAAAATCTCTTCTTTACTGTCTGTCATGGAATTATTTTCCACCACATAGGTATAGTGGAGAAGATCCTGAACAAGAAATCCCGCCGATACCTCCTTCTGTTCTACCAGTTTTCTCACCTGTTCCCCGTCATCACACTGCTTCCAGATAATATTCTTTCCCATAAGAGAAGAAAACTCTCCTAAATCTTCAATAACACCATTCTCATCGAAAATTGCCATGGTCTCCTCTTCTTCCTGACCATTTTCTTTCTGAGAACTTCCACCACCCATAAACAGCGCAGGCACCACAATAACTCCTACCGCCAACAAAGCCAGTAAAACTGTAGTCACAAGAAAACTTTTATTCTTAAAATAATTATTCAATTCAAATTTCAATACAGTAAAAAATTGTTTCATGCCTGATCACCTGCTCTTTCCACAAAAATTTCCGTCAGGGAAGGTTCATAATTTCCAAAATGCTCCGGAATCATACCATTTTCCAGCAATTCCTCTAATATCTCTTTTCTCGTTGCCTCTCCGGTCATCTCTACTACCACTTCTTCCTGCCTCTGACTGATCACCCGGAGTTTTTCACCCATTTTTTCTTTGATCATCCCGACAGCAGCTTCTCCACTGCACTTTTCCAGTGCGATCACCAGACGGTTATGACCATATTCTTTTTTAATATCTCTCAGATTTCCTGACAAAACCACATCTCCGTGATTCAGCAATACGATATCCTCACAAAATTCTTCCACATAACTCATCTGATGACTGGAAAAAATCACCAGCTTTCCTTCCTGAATCTGTTCTCTGATTACTTCTTTCAGCACCTGGGAATTCACCGGATCCAGTCCGCTAAAGGGTTCATCCAGAATAATAATATCCGGATTACACACCAGAGTCTGCGCCAACTGTACCTTCTGCTGATTTCCTTTTGATAAAGTTTCCAGTTTCTTGCCTGCATATTCTGCCACTCCCAGCCGTTCCAGCCATCTAGCTGTCTGTTTTTTTGCCGTCTTTACATCCAGCCATCTGAGCGCTGCCAGATACATAATCTGCTCCTGAACACCCTTTTTGGGATACAACCCCCTTTCCTCGGGAAGATATCCGATCTGAAAATCCCCCGGACGAAATTCTTTTCCGTCCAACATGATACTTCCCTCATTTGCCTTAAACACATCCATAAGGATACGGATGGTGGTTGTTTTACCTGCGCCGTTTCTTCCCAGAAGCCCCAACGCTCTGCCGCTTTCTATAGAAAAAGATATCCCATGAAGTACCTCTTTTTCTCCAAAGCTTTTCTTCAGATTATTTACCTCCAGTTTCATAAAATCACTCCTTCCTCTATTTTCGCAGTCCCCGCATTTTCTTTCTTCCAAAAGTCAGATTTCCACCTATCCAGACAATTCCCAACAACACAATAGGAAAATTTCCTGTACCAAAATCAAATTTTCCTATTCCGGCTATGACGATTCCTGCCAGAACCAAAATCTGCATCACAGAAAACCCTTTATATCCCGCCTGATAGATCACCATTTTTTCTGTTTCATCACAGCTTGCCAGCCATTTTTTATTAAAACTGAAACTGGATGGATCTCCCTTTTTCTGAGGATCTCGTTTCTGAATCAAATGATAATACATAATCTCTATAATTGCCATATAAATAGCTCCAATCAGCATAATAGATGTATTCGTGAGAAATGTTCCTGCCAGCGCCAAATTTCCATTGGGAAAATCTGGGGAAAGCGTTAAAAATCCGATAATAATGATGCTGCCCGCTGCTATCTCTGATACAGTTACGCCTATCTGCGACCACTTTTCAAACTTTTCTCCGTATAAATCTGCCTCTTCATCCATTGCAGCTTCTTCCTTTTTCCATAAGCTTCTACTGTAAAAATATAATATGGTAACTACTGTGACAAATCCCAGTACAAGAATTCCCTCTATCACAATTCCTATATGATCCAGAATTCTTTCCGCCCCCATGGCTACATGGATTATCTGATCATACTGAAGGAAAACCATCATACTTAGCGCTCCTCCGATGATACCTCCCAACACTAAAGCTCCCAGTAATTTCAAATAGCTTTTTCCCGTCTTCATTCTTCGTCCTCCTCATAACTGAAAATGTCTTCCACCTGCGTTTCAAATATCCTGGCTAACTTCAACGCCAATGTCACAGAAGGAGAATAATCTCCCCGTTCAATAAGACTGATGGTCTGTCGGGAAACTCCCGCCATCTTTCCCAATTCACTTTGATTTACACCCATACGCGCTCTGTGTTCTTTTACACGATTTTTCAGGGGCATTTTCTCACTCCTTTCTCCCTATTTGACATATAATCTTGTCATATTGACAAGTATTTTTGTCATTTATTATGTATTCATCATACCATTGACAACTATAGTTGTCAATTAATATTTAACAATACATAACAAAAAATCTCATTGCCAACGACAATGAGATTTTTGTTTACACATTTTCTTTTATTTGCTTAAAAACTGTTCCACCTCTTCCGGTACCGTATCCTTCTGATAATACCACATAGAAGATACTTCTACTCCCTCTTTCGTTTTATAATCAATACTAACCTCCAGCTCCATGCATAAATCCTCTGTATTGATTTTATTGCGGTACAAATTATCTCTCAGCACCAGATTCTCCATATTTCCCAGCGCTTTTTTAATAAATTCCTTGTCCTGCGTCACCCGGTCTTCTCCCAGCAATTCTTTATCACAAACTTCGGAATCTGCCTCTGTCAGATACTCATCTTCCCGGAAATCCCGGAAAGCAACCTGTACCACCGAATCCAGATCCAATGGAGAAACCACATCAATTCCTTTCTCTTTCAGGTATTTCACCGTCTTTGTAAAATTCCTGTTCAATGTATACTCGAGAATATAATTGTAATTTTCATCCGAAAATTCAATCAGACTGCTGTTTTTTTCGTATATTTTATCAAAACTCAGCGTTCTCAGATCTTCCTGATATTTTCTGATCAGCTCTCTCTTTTCCTTGTTACTTAGTTCATCCAGAGAAATATTCTGGTTCCAATGACGAATTCCCTGTATCTGGATTTTGCTGTCATCTGCATACATAATAGGGATTTCCACTTCTCTGTAAGCCTTTTCTTCAAACATCTCCCGTTCTGTCTTCCGGTACAACTGATCGCTGACCGTATATCCCCGCTTCACTACTTTTCCGTTTTTCAACTGAAAATATACTTCTACACTGGTATAATTTTCCTCCCAGGAATCTCTGTCCAGATTCTCCACACCTTCCCGGGCAAGTTCTAATACTCCTTTTCCCTGAAATTGTTCCAGATTGTTCTGGATATAACCGGCAGCGGTATGACTTCCATCCGAATAATCCCACCAACTATAACCACTATTATCATACATTGCCGCATGGGCAATCTCTTCTTCTTTGGGCAGCCATTTATCGTATCCTATAATATCAAATACGAAAAATACCGCTGTCAGCGCTGCTGCTCCAAAAGAAATTCCCGTCCAGATTTTGTGACCGAAAATCTGTTTTCTGTCAAAATAATAAATAATCTCAATAAGGATTCCGCCTACAACTGCGGTAAAGAGCAGGCCAAACCAAATCCAGTTATCATTTCCCTGTCCATTAATACTACTTAACGCTACAAAGAACAAACCTCCGCCCAGAATCAGTGGATATAAAATAATTCCTTTTATCACACCTTCTGTTTTGACAAATGCCATGGATTTTTCTGCGCTCTCGGCTTTTCTCACCTTCATCAGCCAAAAACTGAAACCTGCGAAAACGATTCCCATAACTACTGCTGCAACTAAGGTGATCCAGGGAAATGCAATCGCTTCTGTCATACCATCCCAGTATCTCCCCATCACAGCCGTAAAATTCAGGTAATTCCCTGCCGGAGACAACCAGGTAATAACCTGATTCATACCTGTTCCCTCTCCCGAAACATATGTTTTGAAAAAGAGATGCAGGTACGCCTGCAAAACACCATAAATTACAGGTGCAATTACCATAAAAACTCCGGTACCCAATATACCGGTGAGAATTTTTCCCGTAAGGAGCATTGCCAAAGTCCCGCAAAAATAAAACATGACAAAATAGATCAGATAGATTCCCAGACCCGCCAGACTGGCAGCCGCTGCTTCTCCGGTAACAATACCTTTAGAAGCTCCCACTGCCAGCGCCAGAATCATATTGATCACATAAGCGCTTCCAGCCAGCAAAAAGGTTACCATGCTTTCCGTGAGGAAAATTTTCTCTCTTCTCACCGGAAGACTTCCCATCATATCCATTTTTCTTCTGGAATGAAGCCAGCTTAATCCGCTCCATGCTCCCAGAAGGGCGATTCCTGCTATCAGAAACATTAAAAACAGATCTCCCCCTCCTAAAAACAACTGAAATTCTTCCTTTAACATATTCAGTTGATATTCTCTTTCGGAAACATCCTGTATACATTCCGTGATTTCTTTTACACTTTGAAAACGCATCATGGCCATCAGCGGAAAGGCACAGAAAAATACAAAAAAAGCTGTAGCCCCATACCATATTCTTCTCTTCATCCCGCTGGTCACCATTTTAAAGTAAGAGACTCTTGATGTCATATCCCACTACCTCCGTTTCACTGATAAATATTTCTTCCAGGGTGAGGGGTAAAATCTCATAAAATACCGGATTCTTACCTCTGATCACTTTCTCCGTCTTCTCTCTTTCTCCTCTCACCGTAAGTGTCAACAAAGATCCCCTCTGTTCCGTCTGCAATATCTCCAATTCTTTATAAAGCTCCATTTTCTCTTCTTCACTTACCACACACTGCACCTTCTGAATATTACTCTTCATTTCTTCCAGATCTTTGGAAAGAAGGATTCCGCCCTTATGTAAGAGTCCCACATGATCACAGATATCCTCCAGTTCTCTCAGATTATGAGAAGCTATAATGGGAGTAAAATTGCGATTTATAATTTCCATGGCAAAAATACTTTTCACCGCCTGCCGCATCACCGGATCCAGACCGTCAAAGGTTTCATCACACAACAGATACTTGGTGTTGGCACAAATACCCAGAAGTACGGATACCTGCTTTTTCATTCCCTTGGAAAAAGTATTCAGTCTCCTTCTCATATCCAGACCAAATTTTTTAATCAGTTCTTCAAATCGCTTTTCATCAAAACAAGGATAAAACATTCGATAATATTCCATCATTTCCTTTGGTGTGGCATTGGGAAAATAATACTGATCATCAGAAATAAAAAATATTTCTTTTTTCATTTCTTCATTTTCAAAAATCTCCTGCCCATCTACCATCATAGAACCTTCATCTGCCTTCAAAATTCCTGCCATGATTCTCAGACAGGTACTTTTTCCTGCACCATTGGTTCCCACCAGTCCAAATACACTTCCTTCCCGAATCACACCACTGACCTGAGTAAGCGCCTGGATCTGGTCAAACTTTTTACTGACACCTTTCATCTCAATCATTGATACTCCTCCTTCAAACAGATATTCATCTGTTCCTCAAACTCGGACTTTTGAATACCTATTTCTTTCCCTTTATGAATCATCTGACGCCACTCCTTCCAGAACATCTGCTTTTTCTCCTGAAGCAGCTCTCCCTTATCCGAAACAAAATTTCCTTTCCCTTTCACCGGATAAATGTATCCCTGCTGTTCCAGGGTACTGTATGCTTTCTGGATCGTATTCGGATTAATAGAAAGTTCCATCGCCAATTTTCTCACAGATGGCATCTGCTCATTCGCCTGAATAACCCCATTCAAAATCAGCATCTGAAACCGTTCTACAATTTGTTCATAGATAGGTCTCCGATCCTGATAATCAATTACAATCATCCATAATCCTCCTCTCATTGCCGCAATTGAACTAAGTGTACTATTTCATATGGTACACTTCAAATATAAAATATCCCATTGAAAAAGTCAATGGGATATTTTATTCTTCAGAAAACCTTAATAATTTTCCGCTATTTATATGTTTTTTTGTAAAATTTCTTTTGTCAGCGCAAAACATTCTCTCACCAGATAATGAAGCTGCAGTACCGTTCGGGATGGCGCTGCAATTCCACACACCTGAAGGTATCCCGCTTTCTTTGCGATACGCATACTTCGATATACGTGAAAATTATTTGTCACAATTCCCACCGTATCTCTTTCCTGATTAAAAAACTTCTTGCTAAATTCCAGATTTTCCACCGTGGTAGTCGATAAATCTTCTTTGACCAGCCTCTCCCGGGAAATCCCTGCTTTCGTGAGATATCGAAACATACACTCCGCTTCACTGATCTTCTCACCCGTTCCCTGTCCCCCGGACAATACTGCTTTTGTCTCCGGATATTCTTCCAGATAAGCTTGTGCCGTCTCAAGCCGCTCCCGCAACGCTTTGCTGGGATGTTCTCCCTTTACCTGACACCCCAGAATCACAAGATAATCCAGGTCAGGCTTTCCTTTTTGAGACATTCCTGATAAGATCAATCCTTCCATGACCAGAAAAAGAATCATGGCACATACCACACCGGTACCTGCCATGCACTTTACGGAAAATGGAATTCCCTGCGTAATTCCGTGTCTTTTACAATAAATGATCAGACCGCCAAGGAAAATCAGTGTAATACCTCCCGCAAGCCAGATCCATATCATAGAGACACTAAATCCTGCATATGTTACGCCGGCTATATAATAGCCGATGCAAAATAAACCTAAAAAAATCAAAAATAATGCCATATACATTCCTGAATACGAATATTCTTCCTTATCTTCCACAGCAATGTTTATATTTCTTTCCGCTTCCGCAAGGACAGGGATCATTTCTTCCGATTTTTGCCCCTTTGATGATTGTTCCGGATTTTTTCTGCTCCATGTACAGAGTTTTTTTCTGTTCCGGTGTGAAAATCTCATCCCACATAGGCAGTTCATACAGCCAGTCAGCCTTTGCATCTACCATGTTCTTATACAGAAGTTCTTTATCAAATCCCAGATTAACCTCTGTATCTTCTTCCATCTCTTCAATTGGATTCTTTACTTTCAGACTGTCATTGATACCATCCAGAAAACCTACCATAGTCATTACGTCTACTTTATATTTTTCTGCCAGTTCCTTTACAGTTCCTCTTACGATCTCATCCGGATTTGTCAGAAGCTGTTCATAAATTCCTCTTTCAATTGTAAAGTAATTTGCCCAGAACTTCTGCAGTTTTCCTTTATCTGCCTGCTGTGAATAAGCTACGTCTCTCCACTGTTTTAATAAGCCCATTATTGTACCTTCCCTTCAATTCTTATTATTATGATCTGCTGATGCAGATAAACTTTTCGTTCTAAAATTTCTGTTTTCCATCGAACAGATATAGTATATACGAATTTTCCGGGTTTTTCAAGTAAAAAAAGTGAGTACCGATATTTCTTTCATCGATACTCACTTTTAATTCTTGGGTTCTATCATTGCTTAACCTCTCTTTCTTAAATTATAAGGTATTTCTTTACGTTCTCGGTGGTCTGTACCTTCCTTTCTGTAAATTTGTTTTGAGGTATTACTTTAAGGTTTTGGTG
>DETV01000047.1 GCA_002361775.1 Eubacterium sp. UBA3279 | reverse complement strand
AAATACCACACTTCTTATTATAAGTAAAATTAATATATTTAATTATTTTAATAAGTTTAACTTATTTTATTTATTACTTATGGAAAACCCCTTTTTTTTCTGATATACTGACCATAGACAACACGAAAACAATTACAGACCATCGCGAGGATACACCATGGATATTAATTACGAATTATACAAAGTATTTTATTACGTTGCCATTTCTCTCAGTTTTTCTGAAGCTTCCAAACAGCTTTTCATTTCCCAGTCAGCCGTCAGCCAATCCATCAAAGTTCTGGAAAAGAAACTGGGAATCAGCCTGTTTATCCGAAGTACCAAACGAGTACAGCTTACCCCGGAAGGTGAAACGCTTCTTCGCCATATTGAGCCTGCCATGAATCTGATCAAACGTGGAGAAGCCCAGATCATGGAAGCCAGCAACCTGGGAGGCGGTCAGCTTCGTATTGGAGCCAGTGATACGATTTGCCGATATTACCTGGTTCCCTTTTTAAATCAATTTCACAAAGCTCACCCCAGCGTCCATATTAAAGTGACCAATCAGACGTCTACCCGCTGTGTAAACCTTCTGGAAATGGGACAGGTGGATCTTATCGTCACCAACTATCCCAACTCCAGCCTGAGCCACGGGGATCATGTCCGGGAGATTCATACCTTTCAGGACTGTTTCATTGCCAGTTCTTTTTACTATGGAGAATTAAAAAACCGACAGCTCACCTTAAAAGAACTGCTGTCGTATCCCATTATGATGTTGGACCGGAAAAGTACCACCAGTGAATTTCTTCATAATATTTTTCAGCAGCATCAGTTGGATCTGGTTCCTGAAATCGAACTGGGAAGCAACGATCTTCTCATCGATCTGGCAAGGATCGGACTGGGAATTGCTTTTGTCCCGGATTACTGTATTCCGAAGGATGGAGAATTATTTCCATTAAATATAGAAGAAGAACTTCCCTCCAGAAAACTGGTGATCACCCACAACCCTCAACTGCCACTGACAAAAGCCGCCAAAGAATTTCTTGACATTTTATAATATTGATATCCAAAAATGCTTTCCAATTTAACTTAACATCCTGAAAATTATAAAAGGGAGTCTGAAATCAGACTCCCGCTTCTGTTTGCGTAGGTTCCGGACCCACAACCTGATCCGGACTGAAGTATACCACTACCGGATACCCAATATCTACTGTATTAAATATTTTTTCCATAGCGTCCCGCGGTGTGTTAATACATCCGTGAGAACCATTGGTTTCATAAGTGGTCGGCACATATTGTTCCGGTGTACGCCAGTTGGCGTCATGAATTCCCACATCACCGTTAAACGGCAGCCAGAAATCCGAATGTGCCCTGTACTTTTTAAAATCAAAATCTGCCTTTTTCCCATCGATTGCCCAGACGCCCCCGGAGGGTGTGTCATGGCCTGTGGCATGATTTCCTGTTACCACAGGAGTCTGTACTACCAGATTTCCGTTCTTATAGCACCACATCGTCTGGGTACTGATACAGATTTCCACGTAAGTTCCTCCAATATCATTCTTTTTTCGGTCTACACCCTTGTACAGATACTCAGGTTCTCTCGTTTCCTGAACACCGGCCTGGATTGCTTCCAGCAAAGCCTGTGTTGTTTTATCTCTGTTAATCACCCAGCCATAATCTCCCCGATGTTTGGGAAGGGTGATGGTCTGGCCTGTAGACGTCTGAAACTCTCTGGTAAGGGAATAAGTATCTGTCTCATAAGCCATCTCTTTTACCCAGTTAGCAGCCTGATCCTGATTGATACTGTAACTTCCGTCTTCTCCCTTCACCAGCCAGGACTTTATCAGCTTTTTATCCACAGTAAACTGTCTGTCTTCAAAATCATAAATAATATTGGCGGAAATCAGTGTATTCAATTGCTGTACCCTGGCATTCAACTCTTCATTTGTGGAGAGAATCTCCGGCTTTTCATAGAGATCCAAAGCTTCCAGGTCAATCTCTGTCTTTCCCGTATCCACTGCATCCAAAACAGCATTTTTTACTTCTTCTCTTTTTAATGTATTCCCCTGCTGCTCCGGAACTATGGAAAATCCCTCCTCTGTTTCTTCCATGGAAGCATTCACCGGGGCTGTCACATTATCCGGCTGAAAACACTTCAATTTATCTAAAACCTGATCAATTCCTTCTTTATTGTAAGCAATGTTCGCTGCTGTCTCATAAGTCTTGTCCCCTTTTATAGCTGAGGGCCAGCGATATACCTCTTGCTTCTTTAAAAGCTTTTCCACTCCCTGATCGTCTACATAGGTGATACTCAACATCTCTGCTGTAATCACCTCGGAATTATCTCCCCGTTCTTTCACGATCAGACTATATCCCTGGAGACCATCCTGAATCCTTTCCTTCACTTTTTCCACCGTCATACGGCTGCAATCTATTCCGTTAATCTTTGTTCCCGGGAAAAAATGTGTCTTAAAGTAAGAACTTATACTAAAATATCCTGCCAGAAAGATCACCAACAACATTCCAATAAGAATACCAGAAACAAGAAGCTTCTTTTTTAATCGCTTCTTTGATCCGTTTTTCAAATTCTTTTCCATATTTTACTCCTCTCTGAAAACAATACTCCTTATCTTCTCCAGAATACCATCCTATTTCCTTTGGGTAAACCCTTTTTCCAAGATGTAAGAAAGGTTTAAGAATATGAAAGATTTGTCCAGAATTTTTCAAGAATTCCTTTCACATTTCCCCGGTTGCAAATTTCATAATCCTCCCACTCTCTGGGAAAGAGACAACGATACTCTGCCGTACAGAATCGTTCGTCCAAAAGCAAAATTACCCCTCTGTCTTCCTGGGTCCGGATTACTCTCCCTGCCGACTGCAATACTTTATTCATTCCTGGAAAACGATATGCATAATCAAACCCATTTTCCTGTTTTTTATCGTAATATGTTTTCAGTATCTCTCTCTCATAACTTATCTGTGGCAAACCGGTTCCCACAATCACCGCACCCACCAGTTTTTCCCCTGTAAGATCGATGCCTTCCGCAAAAATACCTCCCATCACACAAAATCCCAATAAACTTCCCTCAGTTTCCTCTTCAAATTCTTTCAGGAATTCCTCCCTGTCTTTTTCCTGCATGGAAGGATTCTGAAGTAATATTTTTCTTTTCAGACAGCCATACTTTTCTTCATAAATCGCATAAATATCTTCCATCATTTTATAAGAAGGGAAAAATATCATATAATTTCCCTGTCTTGTTTCGGCCACCTGATGAATATATTCCGCTATTCTTCCATATTCCTCCGGTCCTCTTCTGGTATAACGACTGCTCACATCTCTGGCCAAAATAACCTTTTTCTGTTCCGGCAAAAACGGGGTTTTAGCATAAACAGCGTAATCCTCCGTTCGTCCGCTGAGAAGCTTTTTATAATATCCCACCGGAAGCAAGGTGGCGGAAAAGAAAATTGTACTGACTCCTTTATCCAGGCAGTTTTGCAGATTTTTTGCAGGATTTACACAATATAATTTTACCCGGAACCGTCCATCCTCATCATGCTGGGTATACATCACATAATTTTCATCTAACAGATCGTATATATATAAGAAACTTCTGACCTGAAAGTAAAAATCCAGAATTTCTTTTCGCAATTCCCCATCTTCCAGTTCTTCCAGATAGCTCTCCATCTCTCCCATCACATTCATCAGGGATACGGCAAGTCCTCCAAGACTCTCCACTACCTGATACGTTTCACATTCCCGTTTCAGTTCCAATAACTGCCTGTTGCATCTTTCCAGACTTCTTTCCAGTTTTTTCCTGTAGGGCTTCACCAGTTTTTTCATTTTCAGAAAATCTTCCTTATATAAAACGGCGCTGTACATTTCCCGTCCCCGTTCTACCAGATTATGAGCCTCGTCAATTAAAAATACATAATTTCCTTTATTTCCCTCACTGAAAAATCTCCGCAAATACACATCCGGATCAAACACATAATTATAATCACAAATTACCGCATCCACCCAGGTAGCCACATCAAGACACATCTCATAAGGACATACCTGATATTTCTCACTGTATTCCATCAAAGTATCCCGGTCATAACTGTCTCTTTCTGTCAGCAAATGAAAGACTGCATCATTCACCCTGTCAAAATGTCCTTTTGCCCTGGGGCAATACACCGGATTACATTCCACTTCTTCGCAGACACACATTTTTTCTTTCGCCGTAATGATCAAAACCTTACAGGAAAGTCCCTGATTTTTCAGAATCTGAAAGGCTTCCCAGGCCACTGTGCGGGTTATGGTTTTTGCTGTGAGATAAAAAATTTTTTCTGTCAGTCCTTCCCCCATAGAACGCACAGCAGGAAAAATCGTAGACATGGTTTTTCCCACTCCCGTAGGCGCCTGAATAAACAACTGCATTTTACGAAGAATTGTTCTGTATACTCCGGATACCACATCCCGCTGTCCTTCCCGGTAAGGAAAAGGAAACTCTAATCCTTCCATGGAAGCATTTCTTGTTTTTTTCCATTGATATTCCCACAAGGCCCACTGATAATATTGGGCGATCAGCCACTCATACCATTTTTCCAGTTCTTCACTGGTGTATGTACGCTCAAACCTACGAATTTCTTCTGTGTCCAAATGACAATAGGTCATCTGCACCTGAATTTTTTCCAAATCCTTATCCTGACTCCAGAAAAATGCATAACATTTTGCCTGAGCCAAATGAACTTCCAAAGGCTCTTCCAGAAAACGTAAGTCTCTGTGTACCCCTTTAATTTCATCGATAACCACACCCTCTTCTGTCTGAAGAACTCCATCTGCCCGTCCTTCCACCAGAATCACAAATTCGTCAAATTCCGTCGTATGGCTCATGGAAACCTCCGCCTGATAGGAAGCTCCCATTTGCCGCTGAATTTTCCTGTGTATCCGACTTCCCTTCGCCATAGCTTCCCTGTCTGCGAAAGCCCCTTTTCGTGTATCCAGATCTCCCGATCTCAAAATAAATTCTACCAGATTTCGCACAGATATCCGTATTACTTCTTTATCCATGACAATCTCCCTGTTTTTATTTATTCATAACTGTTCCCTGCTTTTCAGTTACCCTTTTCACTTCTGACAAAAATTATACCACGAGGGCAGAAAAGAAAAAAGGATTATTGACCTGAATTTTCACCCGGTCAACAATCCTTTTTTTGTTTTCTATTCTCTGCTCTTATGCAATTGCAAATTTTTGCAAAGTATGGTTAAATTCTTTATTCTCTCCATAATATTGTACGGTCAGCTCTTTGGTCAAATCCATACTCAGAATTCCCAAAATAGACTTTGCGTCAATAATGAAACGATTATAAAATATATCAATATCAAAGTCACATTTTCCCGCTGCCGCTACAAATTCTTCAACTTCTTTTGTTTCGTTCAGTTTGATTTTACTTACTTTGCATTCTGACATAATATCACCCTTTCTTCACTGGCAACTGATAGTACCACCATTTGATTTCGCTATATTATTGCATCCAGACTGTCATTTGTCAATTCTTTTTTTGAGAATATTTTACTTCCAAAAAGGAGTCATTTTTTGTGTATTTTCCCTTGAATACACCGTTTTTTTCTCTTTCCATCAAGCATTTTTCTTGTATTGAAATCGTTTTCACCCTCTTTTCTTTTTCCTTACGGTTAATCATGCAAATTTTTCCTTCGAATTTCGTCAAATTCCACCATATGTTTTCGATAGCGAAGAGGAAGATTGTTCTGCTGAAGTTTTCTGTTTTCTCTCTCCTTTATAGAAATATGCTGGCAAAATCCCCGAAAAAGTTCTTCATAATCTCCTTCTGTATCTTCCGCATCCATCAAATCTTTCCACTTTTCTCCCCCATCTCTGTATAGCACACATGGTTTATTGGGGGCATGCAGTAAAGCTTTTTCTCTTCTTTCATCATAAATTATCCAGTATTCTCCCTGAAAACGATCTGCAAAATGTTCCTGAAATAATAAAAGCAAATCATTTTCAGGTGAACAGACGGCAAATAAAATCCTGTGGGAAATTTGTGAAAAACGCAAAAACCCCAGATAATGGTGGTATTCATTGTTTACCCTGCGATATAATTCCATCACTTTCCTCACATAAGGATTTTTCAGATTGTCCAGATATTTTTTTCCATATAAACTTCCATATCGGGAAAGACATTCTACCAGAGTCCGATAAATCGCAGTTCCCTTTTCTTTCTCATTGGCGGCGGCTGCATAACAGATATTTTCCGTTATCTCCTTTCCCAGTTTTTTCCTCATAGTATTCCACACCTTCGCCGCAAGAAAAGATTCCGGTTTCACATAATGATATTCGCAGAAAAATTCCATATCTCCATCATTTTCTGTTCGCAATTCTACATTTCCATGTCTCACTTTTTTCTCCCATGCCACATAAACTCCCGTAAGTATACCTTCCAGGGAATCTTCACAGTAAAAAACTTGTGTGTTCTCCATATCCATTATCTCCATTCTGTTCCATTTCAAACAAAGAAAGCTGCTCAAAAGATATATCTGACGGAAACTTCTCTCTGGGATCTAAAAGATTTCTCAAAATATAATTCTCTTCCAATTTTGTATGATACATCATCCGTCCCTGACAAGTTATGAAATAAAGCGCTCGTTTCAATACTACCCGCATTTTCTTCAGATCTTCAAAAGTAAGCATTCCAAACTTTCTGGCTCCCACAATCTTCTGGGCCGACCTCACCCCGATTCCGGGTACTCGAAGAAGCGTCTGATAATCTGCCGTATTTACTTCTACAGGAAACACTTCTAAATGACGAAGAGCCCAGTCGCACTTGGGGTCTACCAGCATATTAAAGTTTGGCCTCTCTCCGGATAAAAGTTCCTGTGCCTGAAATCCATAAAACCGAAGCAGCCAATCCGCCTGATACAACCTGTGTTCTCTGAGCAGGGATGGTCCCTGGGGCAGCATAGGAAGTGACGTATCCTCATTGACATTTACAAAAGCGGAATAAAACACTCTTTTCAGTTCGAACTTCTGATAAAGAGATTCTGCTGTCTGCAATATCTGATAATCATTCTCTCCCGTAGCTCCTATGATCATCTGGGTACTCTGACCAGCCGGCACAAAATGGGGCGCATGACGATACAAGGTCAGCTCTTGTCTGTTCTCTATGGCCCTTGTCTGAATCTGACGCATCGGCGCCAGAATAGTTTTTCTGTTTTTATGGGGAGCCAGAGTACGAAGCCCCTCCGCAGTGGGAAACTCCACATTGATACTCATTCGATCCACATAATATCCCACTCTTTCTATCAATTCTTCCGGCGCTCCCGGGATCCCTTTCAAATGAATATACCCCTGAAAATGATACTCTTTTCGCAGCTTATACACTGTTTGAAAAAGCAGCTCCATGGTATAGGATGGACTTTTCAGGATTCCTGAACTCAAAAACAGTCCTTCGATATAATTTCTTCTGTAAAATCCCATCGTAAGTTCACACACTTCCTGAGGTGTGAAAGAAGTTCTCACCACATCATTGGATGAACGATTCACACAATAACGACAATCAAAAACACACTCATTTGTGAAAAGAATCTTCAGCAAACTGATGCACCGTCCATCTGCAGAAAAACTATGACAAATTCCCGGTGCAATACTATTACCTATCCCTTTTCCTCCATTCTTCCTGTCCACTCCACTGGAGGTACAGGCCACATCATACTTGGCTGCATCCGATAATATATTCAGTTTTTCTCCTAAAGTCATTTGTTCCTGAATAACCATAAACGCCTCCATATCGAACATTTGTTTTCTTTTATTATAGTCCAAACATTTGTTTGTGTCAAGTTTCAAAAAAAGAACCCGTTAAAGATTCTCTCTTTTGGAGCAATGAATCCTTAACGAGTTCTTATATTCTTTTATTCTCTTTCCATCATGTAAAGTTTTTCTACAGCCTTCTCCACATACTCATTATCTACTGCATGGAAAGCCCCCTGATCTGCTGCTTCCGCATACAGAGGATTGATAGGCATCTTACCCAGAACTTCCATTCCCAGATCTGCTGCAATCTCCTCAATGTGACTGTCACCAAAGATCTTAATTTCTTTTCCACAATCCGGACACAGCACATAACTGTAGTTTTCTACCACACCCAGCACCTTAATATTCATCATCTGAGCCATCTTATATGCTTTTCTCACAATCATCTTTACCAGATCCTGAGGAGAAGAAACAATAACAATTCCTTCTACCGGCAGAGACTGAAATACAGTCAGCGGGACGTCTCCTGTTCCCGGAGGCATATCCACAAACAGATAATCCAGGTCTCCCCAGATCACATCACTCCAAAACTGTTTTACCATATTGGCCAGAATAGGACCTCTCCAGATAACCGGTTCATCCTCCTGAGGAAGAAGCAGATTTACAGACATTACTTTAATACCATTTTTTGCTGTCATAGGATAAATTCCATCTTCTGCCGCCTGCGCCGGTCCCTGAATTCCATACATCTTCGGAATAGATGGTCCTGTAATATCCGCATCCAGAATTCCCACATTAAATCCTTTCTGTGCCATCTGATTTGCCAAAGATGCGGTAACGAAAGACTTACCAACGCCGCCTTTTCCACTGACAACACCGATTACGTGCTTAATATTAGAATCCTTGTTCATATCCACCAGCATACTCTGTGGTTTTCTGCTTGGGCATCCTTCGCAGCTTTCCTTGGTACAGGATGTACTGTTACATTCTTTTGCCATTTTACTTAAACCTCTTTTCTCGTCTATCTTTATTTCATAAAGCGATCAATCGCCTTATTTAACTCTTCCAATGCCTGTGAGTCTCCTTCTCTCACCGCATCCACAATACAGTGTTCAATGTGATCCTGAAGGATTACTTTTCCTGTATTGTTAATTGCCGACTTCACAGCCGACAACTGAATCAAAACCTCTGAACAATCTCTTCCATCTTCCACCATCCGGCGGATAGATTCCAGATGACCGATTGCTCTGGACAATCGATTCAGCACTGCTTTCGTGTTCTGGTGAGTATGGGTATGTCCGTGTTCCCCGTGGGTATGGGTGTGTCCATGCATCTGCTCATGTTCATGAGTTTCCTCTTCCACATGGGTATGACGGATCATCGTTCCATCCTCCAACACATGGGTATGTGTTGCTATATGATCTGCCATAATTCCTCCTGTCTAAATCTCCGAAAATGTATATCTTTGATGAATTCCGGCAGTAAAAATATCAAACACAATACTTCCGTCTTTCTGCTGGATTTTCTCATAAGTAAATTCTTTTCCCTGAAACTTCTGCTGAATATAAATCTCAGGATCTTCACATTCTATTTCTTCAAAAAACTGATCACGGGAATGATTCAAGGGACACTGATTGATGATTTCTCTGATTGCTTCGTATTCTTTCATCGTTTTTCTCCTGTATTGCTCCGTAAATTCACCGTTACCTGCCTATTATATCAGTCTCTGACCGAAAGAACAAGCACCCCGGGGGGAAGATTTTTATATTTTTTGTCAAAAACCATTGCTTAACGGAAAATAAGAGGGTATTATAAGTCCATTAAAGTTTCGAATTATTTTCAGGAGGATTAACCATGAAGTTTTTAGAAGATCGTATTTTAAAAGATGGCATCGTAAAACCGGGCAATGTACTGAAGGTGGACAGCTTTCTTAATCATCAGATGGACATTGCATTTATCAATGAACTGGGGAAAGAATTCAAACGTCGTTTTCAGGACACTCCCATTACCAAGATTCTTACAATTGAGGCTTCCGGTATTGGAATTGCCTGTCTTGTAGCTCAATATTTTAATGTACCTGTTATTTTTGCCAAAAAAACCCAGAGTCTGAATCTGGACGGAGAAATGTACACCTCCAAGGTAGAATCTTTTACCCACAAAAAAGTATATGATGTGATTCTTTCCAAAAAATTTCTGGGACCGGAAGATCATGTGCTGCTGATTGATGATTTTCTCGCCAACGGCTGTGCCCTGATGGGTCTGATTGAAATTGTAAAAGAATCCGGCGCAACTTTAGAAGGAGCCGGAATCGTCATTGAAAAAGGCTTTCAGGCCGGCGGAAAAATGATTCGGGATATGGGCGTCCGTCTGGAATCTCTTGCGATCATTGATTCCATGACAGATGATTCCCTTACTTTCCGCCCGGGAAACTAAACCCGTTCTCTGATCAACCGATTCCATTCTTCCACCAGCCTGTCTAAAGACCAGGCGGCATTCGCCGGGCTGGTGGAAGGTAATTTTATTGCCTCTCTTCCTGCAACCGGTTTTATATAACGGTCGTACATTTTCCAGGCAGTAGCTCCATTGGTAAATATTTTCTCTACTGGCGCCTGTTTCAAAATTACGGAAATATCATTAGGCATCACATCCTTAATACTGCTGTCACTGGATCCTTCTATCTGACAGGATGCAATCACATCCCAGACAGCTACATGATTCTCCAGAAGCATTTTTTTCTTTTCTTCTATTTCCTGCGGAACCGGACAATTCCATACTGCTGCCATTACTTTCCAAAAGCGATTTTGAGGATGATTGTAGAAAAAGTTTCCCTCTCTGGATTTTACAGACGGAAAACTTCCGAGAATCAAAATTTTACTGTTATTATCCCATACCGGAGGTATTTCATGCACCGCATACTCCATTTTCTATAACTCCTCCTCATCAAATTCCACATCTGTATAATATCCCCGCTCTGTCTCCCGGATATCTTTTACAATCCCTTTCCGGGATTTTAATCTTTCATACCCCTGATAATTTCTGCTCATGGCAATCATAGGCTGAATCGTATAGTAATAAGACGTGGGAAGAGGACTTTCCGTCACTTCCACTTCCTGTCCCACCTGTAAAAGCCCCTGACGTTCCATTTTAAATTCCATTGTTCTCATTTTATATCACCTTCCTGCTTTTTCCTCATATTTTATACTCTGCCCAAATTGTACATCACCCAGCTAGAATTGTAAATTATATCCGGGCAATTCTGCCTGCAGCTACCTGATTTACAGGAAAAACATACTGCCAGAACAGTAATCTTAATTCCAACGACAAAATATGAATGTAATAAAAGAATTTTAGGCATTTTTATTCTTGCGCATCCCATTTCTCCATTATATAATGAAATACGTGCTTACTAACAAAATAGTAATGATCCGGCGCCCTTTTGAGGATGCTGGATGATTACCAAAAACAACTGAAATTTATTCATAAGGAGAACAAACATGGGTGGAATTTTTGGAGTTGCATCAAAGAAAAGTTGTGTATCTGATCTGTTTTTCGGAACTGACTATCATTCTCATCTGGGAACACGCAGAGGTGGTATGGCAGTCTATGATAAGACACATGGTTTTGACCGGGCTATTCACAATATTCAAAACTCACCATTTCGTACAAAGTTTGAACGTGATGTGGATGAACTTGAAGGAACATTAGGTATTGGCTGTATTTCTGATTCAGATCCTCAACCCTTGATGGTTCAGTCTCATCTGGGAAGTTTTGCTATCACCACAGTAGGAAGAATCAATAATATGGATCAGTTGGTAAAACATTCTTTTGCCAATGGCTGCACACATTTTCTGGAAATGAGCGGAGGAGAAATCAATGCTACAGAGATGGTCGCTTCTCTTATCAATCAGAAACCTACTTTAGTAGAAGGAATCCGCTATGCTCAGGAAATGATCGAAGGCTCTATGACTATGCTGATTATGACTCCTGAAGGAATTTACGCCGCCAGAGATCGTCTGGGACGTACCCCTTTGATCCTCGGAAAGAAAGATGATGCTGTCTGTGCTTCTTTTGAAAGTTTTGCATATTTTAATCTTGGATACCATGACTACAAAGAACTGGGACCTGCAGAAATCGTTTTCTTCACCCCGGAAGGTGCGGAAACCATTGCACCAGCACAGGAAAAAATGAAAATCTGTTCTTTCCTCTGGGTATACTATGGCTATCCCACTTCTACCTATGAAGGAGTTAACGTAGAGCAAATGCGTTATACCTGCGGAGATATGCTGGCTCAGCGCGATGTGGTGAAACCTGACATTGTTGCCGGTGTTCCTGATTCGGGTATTGCCCATGCAATTGGCTACGCAAACAGATCAAAAGTTCCGTTTGCCCGCCCATTTATCAAATATACTCCTACCTGGCCACGTTCTTTCATGCCAGCTCACCAAAAACAACGGGAGCAGATTGCACACATGAAATTGATTCCTGTTCGGGAATTGATCAAAGATAAGAGTCTTCTTCTCATTGATGATTCTATTGTTCGCGGCACACAGTTGAGTCAGACTACTGAATTTTTATATGAAAGCGGCGCGAAAGAAGTTCATATTCGTCCTGCCTGCCCACCACTGCTGTACGGATGTAAATACCTGAACTTTTCTCGTTCCAATTCCGAGATGGATCTGATTACCCGCCGGGTAATCCAAAAACGAGAAGGTAAAATCACAGAAGCAATTCTGGAAGATTATACAAACCCGGATTCACATAATTACCAGGGAATGTTGGATGACATCAAAGAACATCTGAACTTTACTTCCCTCCGGTATCATCGTCTGGATGATATGATAACTTCCATTGGACTTTCTCCATGCAAACTGTGTACCTATTGTTTTGACGGAAAAGAGTAACTTTAGTTAAGACATTACCAAAATATTTTACCAACGACAAAGAGAGGCAGCTATGACTCCACCTGAGCCATAGCTGCCTCTCTTTTAAACTATCTGTTTCCGTTTTGTACTGATGATTACTCTATTTTACTTCCACAGTGAATACAGAACCGATCTCCCGGTTTTACCACATTTCCACATTTGGGACATAATACCGGTGAAGGTTTTTCTGGAACTTCCTTATTTTCATATGTCTGCTGAACCTGCGGCTGTATCTCCATATTCGGTACGGGCTGTTCTTTCGACTCCATCTCGCTGCCGGAAGATGTTCTCTCCTGACTCTGACTGTTCTGCGGCGCCGGACCATTTACCGGATATCCACAGTTCTTACAATAATTTTTTCCCGGAGGAACTAATGCACCACAGTTTTTACAGGTAAACATTGTCTGCTGCATGGTACTCTGCGCGGAATTTTTAATACCGTTTCCCATCTCCTGTACAGCGGACTTGAACTGTGAACCGATCTGCGCTCCCAGACTCTGTGCATTTCCACCGCCATTGGGAGATACCGGAGGCACATTACCTCCATAATTACTTCCACCATAATTATTGCCGCCGTAACCATTTCCACCATAACCATTTCCATTAGGATACATTGCTTCATATTTTTCCTGGAACTTATTCATCACATCACAGGAATAGAAATATGACAAAAATGGTATATTCATAAATAATGTGAAAAATACAGGAGATTCCACATTCACATCATACTTTTTGCTGGCAGTATCCAAACGGGATGCCAGAGTATATGTCCAATACATACCATAAATCCCACAGGTAAGAACAGACAACAGCCAGGCCACAATATAATTCATCGTTTCCTTTCCATCATCAGAACAAATCACATTCACATCTTCCCCGTAACGATACCAGAAATAGATGTTGTACAAACCACATGTAAGAACTCCAAAAATTGCACTCAGAAGTCCTTCCCGTCTCTTAAATTGCATAAAGACATCCTCCCTTTCCCTTTTTCAGCCCTCAACAGGCCTCTCAACAATTTTCTTCATTATAACATTCACCTGATGCTTCTGCAACTTCCAGAAATATAATTTTCTCTTAAGTCTTTCTTATGAAATCTTTTTCATAAATCAATTTGAGATTTAATGAATTATAGAAACCGGCAGATACTCTCCGGAAAATATATAAGTTTCTTGGCTGGATTTTGTGAATTTGTTGCAATTTCCGTGTTTTCACAATTTACTCACCATTTTTTATTAAAAAAAGCGGTTATTTTCGAGAAAATATGCCTTTTTTCCTAAGTTTTGTTCTGTTTTTAATGATTTAGAAATTTACTCACCACTTTTTTAACGAAAAAAATGGTGAGTAAATTCAATTTTTACCATTTTTACAACCAAAATAGTGTATAATAATCAAAGGAGATTCCGAGAAATTATATCATACTCTGGAGGTAGTATATGAAAAAATTGCCTGAAAATTTTAAGAAAGTTTTGTTTTCAAAAATAAAGATTCTTTTACTGATCTGTATCGTATATTATCTGATTACCTGGTTCACTGGCTGTCCCATCAAATATTTTACCGGAATTTCCTGTCCCGGATGCGGCATGACAAGAGCCTGGATCGCCCTGCTCCATCTGGATATTGCTCAGGCTTTTTCCTTCCACCCTCTGTTTTTTACCGTACCGTTTATCATATTTTCCTTTTTATTTGATGATTGGATTGACTTCAGAAAATATCGATGGGCAGGAATTCTCCTTGGAATTTTATTTTTCCTTGTCTATTTCATACGTATTATCTGGTTTCCAGACGATATCGTTTCCTTTCACCCGGAAAATGGGTGGATTTGGAGAATGATATCTGGGGTTACTCAGATACTGAAAAACTCGTAACTGTTCAGTACCCTCACAGTTACAAGCAAAAATTCTTTATAACCCCAGTATCTGCGCCATAAATGCGGTGGCAGCTGCCCCTACGGCTACGATCAGTAATCCTTTTCTATAATACGCCAGAAGAATAGCCGCACCACATCCAAGGGCGGCGCTGGCTTTGGATGCGGTACTGGAAAAGATGGCTGGAAATGTCATAGCGGATAATACCGCATATGGAATGTAATACAGAAAAGATTTCAGCCTGGGATTTGTTATTTTTTTTCGGAAAATAACCAGCGGAAGCATTCTGATCAGATAGGTAACCACTGCCATCACCACAATTCCTTTAATTATATAACCTGTACTCATTTTTCAGCTTTTTCCTCCTCTTCTTCACTCATAGGAAACAGCCAGGCTGCTGCCGCACTGACCACTACCGTGATAATAATAATAGACCATCCTCCGCTGATTTTTTTTAATCCCGGCAGGTATGTAAATGCCAGACTGCCTCCTACTGCCAACAGCACAGTAAACAACACATTTTTTCCTTCCCTGGCAGGAGGAATAATAATGGCAATAAACATTCCATATAAAGCAATCCCCAACGCACTGGACAAAGCCTCCGGCATAACTGCAGTAGCTGCCGCTCCTGCCAAAGTTCCCCCCGTCCATCCCAAAACAGGAGTCAAAATCAATCCAGCCATATATACTGCCGACAGTTCTCCCGGATGCTGCATAGATACGGCAAAAATCTCGTCTGTAATACCAAAAGCCACTGCCAGTCTCTGTTTCATACTCATTTTCTCCTCCACTTTCTGAGAAACGGAAAGAGACATGAGAAAATATCGTATATTAATAATCAATGTGGTCATAGCCAGTTCCACCATAGCGCCCCCGGCAATTAACAGATTAGCGCCGGCAAACTGTCCCGCGCTGGTCAGATTAGTCAGGGAAATAAGTACTGCCGCCCAAAGCGGCATTCCGGAAAGCACCGCCGTCATGCCGAATGCAACAGAAACTGAAAAATATCCCAGACAAATGGGAAATCCATCCTTCAATCCCCGAAAAAAATCATTTCTTTTCATAATACCCCCCTATATTTTTTCTTTTAACTATAAATGAGCAAATATTGAAAT
>DETV01000070.1 GCA_002361775.1 Eubacterium sp. UBA3279 | reverse complement strand
TGAATTATACAAGAAGCTCCTTTTTTAAACAGGCCACTGTTAAAACTTTTCATTAACAGCGGCCTTTATTTTTTAACCTATTTCATCCAAATTATTTTCCAGCAAAAAAAGCATCTAACTGTTCCTGTTTTGCTTTAATAATATCATTCAGACCTGCAGCTTCAAATTCTTCATTTGCCTGTGCAATTGTACTTTCTACATCAACTGTTCCTGCCATCAACGCTTTATAATACTTATCCATAATATTACAGCATGCAGAATACTGATCTACCACTTCTGTTGTATCAAATGCAAAACCAAATGCCTTTGTTTTTAATGTTTCCTCATTGAAAGTTTTCAAATCTTCAAAAAATGTTGGACCATTTACATCTAATGGAAGTGTTTCTCCTGAATACGGAGTAATCCAATAACCTTCTGCCATACCATATCCACAATCT
This sequence comes from Eubacterium sp. UBA3279, assembly GCA_002361775.1. Classification (GTDB taxonomy): domain Bacteria; phylum Bacillota; class Clostridia; order Lachnospirales; family Lachnospiraceae; genus Oliverpabstia. The sequence goes on along the minus strand of DETV01000070.1, from coordinate 17,734 downwards.
GCCGCTGTTTTTCCTTCTGGGAAAGAAATTGTTCCATCTTCATTTTTTACATAATGAGTTCCTTCAATACCATCCGTTAATAAAGTCTCTACTTCTGCATCTGTATAAAGAATTTCCATAGCTTCCCAAGCAGCATCTTTATCACTGGAATTCTGATTAATGCCATAACAAAGAGCCTGATATGAATTTGACTGTGCCCATTTTTCAATAACTACTGTACGGATCATTCCGGCTACATTATTTACAGAATAGTTATCAAAACATGCAATTCCCTGATCGTTACCAATTAATGTCTGAAATGGCTGTGTATTACTCAACACATCCTGCATAATCAGTCCATCTTCATACCATGAACGTGTCCATGTACAAAAATCAACAAAATCATCTGTTTCAAACAAATTTTTCACTTCTGTATTCTGTCCCTGATCTTCCAAAACTCCAATATACTTTTCATCACCAAGACCATCCCAAGTCCATCCATTTACCATACTGTCTGTTCCCTGTGGGACTAACGCATACCGCTCTGGATATTTTTCATGTGCATCTCTAAGGAATGTATCAATTTCTTCCATTGTAAGTTTCTGCCCATTTTCAATTCCAAATTCTGCTGCAATCTCTTCATCTATATTTAATCCGAGAATATTTCCAAAGTTTCTAAGATTAGGAACCGCATAAATTTTTCCATTTACTGTAGTTCCTTTCATTTCTTCTTCTGACCAAATTTCTTTAAACTCATCAGAAGAATTTGCATAATATTCTGTCAAATCTGCAAACTGCCCATTCTTTACGTATGTAGTAAGCGGTGTCATAAAAGCGGCAATTACATCTGCTTCATCACCTGTAAAGAGTAAATTCGATTGTTGTAACCAATTACCTGTTGTAATAAATTCAAGATCTAAGTGAATTCCGTATTTTTCTTCTGTAATCTTATTAATTTCTGTCTCCACTTTGTCTGCATCCGGCAAATCATACACCGTAGGAATAGTAACATTCACGCTCTTTACTTCTTCTGATTCTCCCTTTCCGTTTTCAGAAGAATTACTTTCTGCCTTGTCTCCACCACCGCATGCAGCTAAAGATGCTACCATTGCTGCTGTTCCAGCCAATGCAATAAACCGTTTCATACCTTTTTTCATTCTAAAATCCTCCATTCCTGTTTACTTTTTTTATTTCGTACAACCATTTGATGTCTCTAATTATAGGAAAATGAATGATTTTAAACTATAATTATAATGATTTCATTTGTTCTTTTCGTGATGTTTCTATTCTCATCTTTTTCCATTTTTCTCATAATTATTACTTTTATGATTTTCTTTATTTCTTTTATGACATTTTTAAATCTGCTGCTCCTTCCTGTATTCCTGAGGTGTCTGATTTGTCACTTTTTTAAACATTTTTGAGAAATGTGAAAAATTATCATATCCCACTTTAGAAGCTATAATACTCACCGACAATTTTGTATGTTTCAACAGATTTTGAGCAGATTTCATTTTTTCCATCAATAAATAGTCCTTGAATGTATCTCCCGTCTGCTGTTTGAATAATCTGGAAAAATATTCTTCATTTAAATGCACATAATTTGCCACATCTGCTCTTGTAATATTTTTATTTAAATTCTTTTTGATATACTGCAATGCCTGTTCTATAGGATTTTCTCCTTCTTCCTCTTCTGTTCTTTCCATATCTTCCCAAAAAATTCCCTTTCTATTATCTCCATTACACTCTGCACGACAACATAACTGTTCGAAAATGTTCTGAAAACCATTTTCCTGATGGGAAATCTGAGCTGGGTACATACTAATTGTAAAATCCATATTGGTATCTATAAATTGATAAAAAGACTGTAATCCACAGGTAATAATTTCCTCCTGCATTTCCTTTTTTTCCATTATAATAAATACCCAATATTTATTTTCTCTCACGCTGGAGACGCCTGCTTTCATATTTTGCTCAGAAAACAGTTCTTCCATTACATTTCCCAAAACAAGCTTCACCAATTTTTCGTCCCATACATTTGTTATTTTTTTCCATTTTTGTATCTGTATAAGTATAGGATATACCACACACTCTTCATATTCCATCCGAAACATTTCTTTAAAATGCTGATAAATCTGATCTGCATCCTCTCCTTTTCCCCGAAGCATTTTAGATACCATAGCATCCAAAATTGTACTTCTTTGTTCCAAAACCATTTTCTGTGTATCTAACATTTGACGTATTTTCTTACTTTGACGAATTTTTTCCCACACATTTTTCAAAACTCTCTCTACCTCTTTATACCGTACCGGCTGAAGAATATAATCGAAACTGTCAATCTGTATAGCCTTTTTCGCATATTCAAAATCTGCATGAGATGTAAGAAAAACACATTCCAATGAATCAAACTTTTCCTTTGCCCACTGACACAAAGAAATACCGTCCTCTTCAGGCATCTCAATATCACTAATCAACACATCTACCGCAAAATTCATTAATACTAATTTTGCTTCTTTTGCGCTACAGGCAGTATATACCTGTTCCACTGGAAGATTTTCCCAATGGATTCCATTTTTCAAACTTTCTACAATTGCCTTCTGATCATCCACTAAAAGTACATTCATCTTTTTTCTCCTTTTCCGGTAAAATCAGTTCGCTCAAAGCTCCTTCATAACTTACAAAGCTGTATTCTGCTTTTTCTCCATAAAGAAAATCGCATCTTCTTTTAATATTATTGATTCCCACACTTCTTTTTCCCACCACGGTTTCTCCGTTAATTTCCTGTAATATTTCCTCCGGATATCCTTGTCCGTTATCCTGTATGATAATATCTAAATATCCTCCATTCTCTGTTGCCAGATAACTGGCTGTCACTTGAATTTCCAATGGAATTCTACTATCTCCCAAACGAGCATATTTGATACTATTTTCCACAAAAGTATGAATAATCAAAACAGGAACCTTCCAGTTTTTTACTCTTTCATCCATAGTTATTTCACAATGTACCGGACGTCCCGTAATGTGCTTTTGCATTTTTACATAATTATCTACAAATTCAACCTCCATATATAGAGGAACCACTTCCCTTTCTGATTGCAGAAGATATCGAAGATGCGTAGATAAATTTATAATTAATTCCTGCATTTTCTCTGTCTGATTTTCCATTGCAAGAGCATTCAGTGTTTTTAAGCCATTCAAATAAAAATGTGGTTTTAACTGTAATTGAAGATACTGCATCTGTGCCTTTTGTTTTTCAATAATTTCCTCATATACCAACATTTTTTGTTTTTCCAGTTCGTTTATCATTTTTTCCAATGTCTGATTAATATCTTGAATTTCATAAAATCTCGTATCAATCTGTGGTACTGTTTTAGTTTCTCCATTTCTGATTTTATTCATAACATCTGTAAGATGTCTTAAAGGTACTGCCACCTGTTTACGCACAAAAGAATACATATAAACAACAGCACACATGGAAATTAATGTTATGATCAGCAATAGTAGCTGTTGTATATTCATAATATTCCATAAATTCATTTTATACACAGAATATATCCATAAATCTGTATTGGGAACTCTACATCCATATACTTGATAATTTTTAATCGTCTGATAAAAACTGTCAGAATACTTTTTTGTTACCTCATTTAACTGCAATTTTTCCACAAGCTCTTTATTTTTTAATATCATTCCCATATCTGATATAACAACATTTCTGTTTTTTCCCATTTTTTCCTGAATTTCATTTTCTATGTCCTGTAAACTTATAATTCCATATAGAGCAACTCTGTCCTTTTTATAAAAAAGCGAAAGATAAATGTCCTCATCCACTGCAACAGTAAACCAGCTTCTCATTTTTCCTTCTTGTTTTAAATTATTTTTTAATTGTTCTTTGATCGTATTACATTCATCAATACGGATTTCTGTAGAATTCATTTTATACCAGGTTTTTTCAAAATTATCGTAGAAAATGAAAAAACCATCCATGCTCTCTTCCGTCATCATTCTCTTTATCAAAGTTTCTTTTAGTTCATATGCATTTCCGTATTCTTTTACTTTTTCTTCTTTTTTTCTTAGCGCCTGAAAATTTTCATCATTTTCGTAAATATTATATAATTGTCTGTCAATCCTATACATTCCTTATGAAAGATTTTCTATGTATTCATTCATCACTCTTTGTTCTTCCCGCATATTATCTGTTTTATATTTTCTAATTAAATAAAAATCCATCAAAAGCATTAATACAAGAAATGCACTATACCCTATCATAACAATCATCAAAATAGTTTTGTTTAAATATAATACTTTTCGTTTGTTGTTTTTCATTTTTTCACCAAATCATTCTTATATTTTGTAAATAGTTCCTATTTCCTATGGTATCACAAAATCAAAAATTTCCTCAACTATTTTTATGACGCCATTTACCATTTTTATGACTTCACCATCTTCCTCCGAATAGATAGATTTTGACATCTCTTTGCTGTAAAAGAATTCAAAGGTTTTATTTTATGAAACGAATGTCTGTTTGCTAATTTAAGTTTTATTTAAATATATAACAAAAAAGAACTGTCAGGATACTTTCATTTTAGGAGACCAGCGCCCAAAATGAAAGTATCCTGACAGTCTCAAATAAAAGTAAACTGTAGGACTGTTACATATAAAACCTTTTTATCCCAATGCCACATCCAATATCATCATCAATACGAACCCTAATGCAAATCCAATAGTTCCCACATTACTGTGTTCTCCTTCGCTTGACTCCGGTATCAATTCTTCCACCACAACATAAATCATAGCCCCGGCAGCAAAAGCCAACAGATAGGGTAATGCCGGTTCTATATAGCGAAACAGAAGAAGTGTCACTCCTGCCGCAACAGGCTCCACGATTCCGGATCCCATGCCATACAAAAATGCCTTTCCTTTGCCAACCCCTTCCTCACTTTTCAGTGGAAGCGAGATAATTGCACCTTCCGGAAAGTTCTGAATAGCAATTCCCAAAGAAAGAGCCATTGCTCCCGCTATGGTAATCTGCGCATTTTCTGCCATCATCCCGGCAAACACTACGCCCACTGCCATTCCCTCTGGGATATTATGCAACGTAACCGCCAATACCAACATTGTGGATTTTTTTAATTTACAATGCGGCCCTTCCGCCTGAGTACATCCCAAATGAAGGTGAGGCGTTAATTTATCCATAAGGAGTAAAAATAGTATTCCCAACAGAAATCCCACTGCTGCCGGCATAAATGCAAACTTACCCAAATGCTCTGACTGGTTCATCGCCGGTATCAGCAAGGACCATACCGAAGCAGCCACCATTACACCGGAGGCAAACCCTAAAAGTGCTTTTTGCACCAGTGGTTTTAATTGATTTTTCAAAAAGAAAACACAGGCCGCTCCTGCGGTTGTTCCGATAAATGGAATCATTATACCTAAAAATATCTCCATCCGTCTCTCCTTTTATCGTGTAATTGCCTTTACACTTTCTGCATCTCCCATAACCATCAGCGTTTCATCCGGGGAGAATATATGATCCTGATGAGGCAAGGGCTGAATCTTTCCATTTTTCTTTGTGGCAAGAATACTTACTTTATATCTGTTTCTTACAGCCATTTCAACAATACTTTTTCCATACCAGTTTACCGGAATTGCAATCTCATAGATTGCATAATCGGAGTCCAATACAATATAGTCGAAAATGTTTTCTGCTCCAAACTTCACAGCCAGTCTTTCTGCCAGTTCCCTTTCTCCATAAACCACATAATCTGCGCCGTTTCTCAGCAATAATTTTTTATGCACATCTCTGTTTGCCCGCGCGATTACGTAAGGAGCGCCCAAATCTTTCAAAAGTACTGTAATTTCCAATACGGTCTGGAAATTATCACCAATCCCTACAACGCACAGATCAAAATTATCCACACCCAGACTATGCATAAAGCGCTCATCTGTTGCATCTCCAATTTGAATGTTCTGAATGATTTCCACGCAGGAATCCGCTCTTTCTTCATTCCATTCAATGGCAAGTACTTCATTTCCCTCTTCAATCAGCTTTCTGGCCATATGACGTCCAAACCGTCCCAGACCAATTACTAATACTGTCTTCATTACAAATGCCTCCTATCCTATCTGCACTTTTTCCAACGGTAATTTAGAAGCAACCATCTTTCTCTCTGAAGAGAAAGACATAAGAATCGTAATAGATCCTACTCTTCCGACAAACATCAAAACCGTCAATAATAACTTTGATACCATTCCCACTTCCGGAGTGATTCCCAGGGTAAGACCTACCGTACCCATTGCAGATGTAGTCTCAAAAAAGGCTGTCATCATAGGTACTGCTTCCAGTTTTGAAATTACCATGGCAGAACCGCCTGCCAAAAACAGATAAATCATAAATACACAGGCCGCTGTTCTCATAACGCCTTCTTCCATTCTTCTTCCAAATGCTTCTTCTGTCTTTTTTCTTCTGAAAACAGATATAATACTAATACAAAGTACTGCAAAGGTGGTTGTCTTGATACCTCCTGCCGTAGATCCCGGAGAACCACCGATCAACATCAGAATACTCATTAGGAAACGACTGGCTTCCGTCATCTGTGTCAGATCTATTGTATTAAAACCTGCCGTACGAACTGTCACTGACTGGAATAAGGCATTCAATATCTGTTCCGGAATTTCTTTTCCTGCAGTCCCTTCCTCTCCATACTCCATAAGAAATATTACAACGGCGCCAAAAGTAATTAAAAATATGGTAGTCACCACCACGATTTTCGTGTGTAGTCTGAATTTTTTAAAATGAAATTTACATTCCAACATATCTTTCCAGACCATAAATCCCAAACCGCCAACAATGATCAACGCCATGATAATAAAGTTCAGATACCAATTATTTCCCATAAGTGTAAGAGAAGAAAATGGTTCTTCCCCTCCCATCAGATCAAATCCTGCATTACAAAATGCCGAAATAGCATGGAAGACTGAAAAATAAATACCTTTTCCCCATCCATATCGCGGCACAAAAACTCCTGATAATAAAATTGCTCCCAGGCCTTCCACAAGAAGAGTTCCCCATAAAATAAACCGGGTCATTCTCACCATGCCTCCCACCTGAGGCGCTGATATGGAGTTTTGTAATAAAAATCTGGAATTCAAACCTATCTTGTAAGTAGTCAGTGACATAATCCACATTACAATCGTCATAAATCCCAAACCGCCAATCTGAATCATCGACAAAATCACCAACTGACCAAATGTTGTCCAATGGGTATACGTGTCAAATCGAATCAAACCTGTCACACAGGTGGCAGATGTGGCTGTAAACAGAGAATCTGTAAAACTCGCTCCGCCTTCTCCTTTTTGGGCAATGGGAAGCATTAATAAAATTGTTCCCACCAAAATAATAATCAAAAATACCGTTGGGATGATTTTTACTGAAGATGTATGTCTGATTTTAAACAAAATTTTTTCATGTATCTCTTTTATTTTGGTTTTCATATTTTCCATTTCATTATCCTTATATCACACACTCATTTTCTACTCTAATCTAAATGAAATACTGTCTGAAGATCTATGCTTACCGGACTATTATCTGGATTTGTCTCCATAATATCCGCCATATAATCCCACCATTTTCTATTTATGGCGGTGTCAGCTCCTTTTTTCCACAATTCCTCATCTTCGATTTCAATATATCCAAAAAGAGTCAGGGTTTCTTTATCGAGAAAAATTGTATAATTCTTTCCGCCATGCTGATGAATCATTTCTTTCATCTCCGGCCACAGAAGATTATGGCGACGTTCATATTCTTTCTCCTGTCCGGGAAACAATTTCATTTTAAATCCTTTAACCATAGTTTTATCTCCTTTATCTAATCTGGTATGTTCATTATATGTTTTCTATAATTTGAATTCAACCTTTTTATCATCAAAAAATACCCGAAAAATAAACAGGCAGGCATGACTCCTGAAAGTCATCCCTGTCCTTAAAATAACACATTTTTTTCTGTATATTTATTTTTTCACTCACAAAGTTCTCTTAAAATGTCTCCTACGTGTTCTATTTTATCACATTTCCATGCATTTTCTCCGCAGAACACAAGAGCATTTTCCGTTTCTCCTTTTGCAGCTTTTACCAATGCATTTGTAATACAATATGGTGTATCCCCAGGATTGCATGTCTTAATACACTGATAACATTTTTTCACTGGTTCTTTCTTTCCTTCTGCCAGGGCAAACGTATTTCCTACCGCTCTTCCTACCATACCCACCGGACTGTCTACAAGAACAATATTTTCTTTCGATACATTTATATAGGCTTTCTTATATTCTTCCGCTGCATCACATTCATACGTTGTGACAAAACGGGTTCCCATCTGTACTCCATCTGCTCCCAGTTCCAAGGCGTGAAGAAAGTCTTTTCTGTCAAAAATTCCTCCTGCCACAACCACAGGAATTCTTTTCTGATATTTTTTTTCGTATTCTTTTACCAGTTCTATAATTTGTCTGATTTCCTGGTCATATACTTCCGGCGTAAATATTTCCAACTGTTTCCTGGAAAATCCCAGATGTCCTCCCGCCTTCGGTCCTTCAATTACCACCAGATCCGGTACCCGGTGATAATGCCGGTCCCACATTTTACAAATAACCTTCGCTGACTTTACCGTAGACACAATGGGGGCAATCTTTGTCTTACTTCCCTCCACCAACTCAGGTAAATCTACAGGTAACCCTGCTCCGGATATAATAAGATCCACACCTGATTCCACTGCTGCCTTCACATACTCCTCATATCTTTGGGTGGCTACCATAATATTTATGCCAATAATTCCTCCATTGGCGATTTTTCTCGCTTTGCATATTTCCTTTTTGATTGCTTTTAAATTTGTCCCTATGGGATCCTTTTCAAATCCTTCTTCCCGAAAGCCAATCTGGGCGGCAGACAAGATTCCCACGCCTCCACAGGCTGCCACTGTTCCCGCCAGATGAGAAAGACTGATTCCAACCCCCATACCTCCCTGAATTACCGGGAAAGGGGCAGTTAATTCTCCTATTTTTAATGGTTTTATCTTATCATCCATATACGTTTCTTTGCTCTCCTGCCATCCTTACATTTTCCTGAATCTCTCATATCTTTCCTGCGCCAGCATTTTTCCTGATTTTTTACTGTTTTCTTCCAAAAAATCATTCAATCGTTCACTCATTATATTTGCCAGATCCGGTAAATTTTCTTCTGATGCTTCCTTTATTTCCGGAATTACCCACTCGATTATATCCATTTGCTTCAGATCTTCTGCAGTAATTTTCATGATTTTCGATGCTTCTTTTGCTCTTTTTCCATCTTTCCACAAAATAGAGGCAAATCCCTCCGGAGAAAGAATAGAATAAGTAGCATTTTCCATCATCCAGACTTCATTTGCCACAGCAAATCCCAAGGCGCCGCCGCTTCCCCCTTCTCCGATCAATATACTGACTACCGGAACCTTCAATCCTGACATTTCCAGTAAATTTCTGGCGATAGCTTCTCCCTGTCCTCTTTCTTCTGCTCCTATACCACAGGCTGCCCCCGGCGTATCCACAAAGCAGATAACAGGACGGCCAAATTTTTCTGCCTGTTTCATTAGACGAAGCGCCTTTCGATAACCTTCCGGAGATGCCATTCCAAAATTTCTATGAATATTATCTTTTACATTTTTCCCCTTTTGCTGACCTACCACTGTCACCGGCTGTCCCTGAAACATACCGATTCCGCCAATCACTGCTCCGTCATCCCGAAATGCTCTGTCTCCATGTAATTCATAGAATTCATCGAATATCTGCTGCATATATTCCATACTGGTGGGGCGGAATTTACTTCTGGAAATTTCCACTCTGTCCCACGCAGATAAACATATATTTTCCCCAGCTTCTTTCTGTTTATTTTCCTGGACCGGGATTTCTTTTCTGTTCTCTCTATAATGCTCATATGTCATACACGGTTGATGAATTTTTAATAAATGTCCAATTACTTCTTTTAATTCCCGTCTTTCCACCACTCCGTCAATAATCCCTTTTTCCACAAGAAATTCTGCTCTTTGAAATCCTTCCGGAAGTTTTTCTCCTATTGTCTGAGCAATTACCCTGGGACCGGCAAATCCGATCAAAGCGCCAGGTTCTGCTAAAATTATATCTCCCAACATAGCAAAACTTGCTGTAACTCCTCCCGTAGTGGGATCTGTCAATACCGGAAGATAAAATAATCCTGCGTCACTGTGGCGTTTGATTGCTGCGGAAGTCTTTGCCATCTGCATTAAAGATACAATCCCCTCCTGCATTCTGGCTCCCCCGGAACTACAAAATAAAACTACTGGTAATTTTTCTTCCAGCGCTTTTTCAAAGGCTCTTGTTATTCTTTCTCCCACTACATATCCCATACTTCCCATCAAAAATCTGGCATCACATACTCCCAGAACTGTTCTGACACCATTGACCAGACATTCTCCCACAGTTACCGCTTCTGAAAGATTTGTCTTTTCTCTGAGCATATCTAACTTTTCTTCATAGCCCGGATAGTCCAGAGGATTTTTCTCTTCTACCTGAGAAAACCATTCCTGAAAACTCTCTTTATCAGCCACCATACGGATTCGGGTCTTTGTTTTTATTCGAAAATATCCTTCACACTTTGGGCATACATAGCCTTGTGCTTTTACATCCTCCCGGTAAACCATCTCCCCGCATTTCGGACATTTCAACCACAAACCTGCCGGAACGGAAGGTTCTTCCTTTTTGGGTTCTTCCTCTCCTCTCTCCCCAAAAAGAGCAGCCGTTTTTTTAAACATGTGTGTTAATTTCGCCATTTATATAAACCTCTCTCCGTAATTCTTTACTTTCTTCAAAAATACTGTCCTATATCACATCATTTTCTCTGGAAAATGTTCGGGAATAAAATCTGTAGTAATATTCCCTTTTTGAAAATCTTCATGATTTAAAATTTCATATTGAAAATCCACATTGGTGGTCACTCCATCAATAATCAATTCTCCCAATGTACTTCTCATTTTATCAATGGTTTCCTGTCTGTTTCTTCCATGAACGATCACCTTTGCTATCATGGAATCATAATAGGGCGGAATTTCATATCCATTATACACTGCAGTATCGATTCTCACTCCGTTTCCTCCCGGAAGGTGTACCTCTCGGATTACTCCTGGACAGGGACGAAAATGATTGTCCGGATCTTCTGCATTAATCCGACATTCCATTGCATGACCATTTAATCGAATCTCTTCCTGAGAAATACTTAATGGTTTCCCTTCTGCTATGGAAATCATTTCTTTCATCAAATCCACCCCGGATACCATCTCAGTCACCGGATGTTCTACCTGGATTCTGGTATTCATTTCCATAAAATAAAAATTCTGATCTCGGTCTAAAAGAAATTCTATGGTTCCCGCACTTTTATACTTTACTGCTTTCGCCGCTTTTATAGCCGCTTCACCCATCCTCCGGCGAAGTTCCGGCGTCAATGCCACACTGGGAGATTCCTCTATCATTTTCTGATGATGTCTCTGAATAGAACAATCTCTTTCCCCCAGTTGTACCACATTTCCATACTCATCTGCCAAAATCTGAAATTCAACGTGACGAGGATCCTGAATATACTTTTCAATATACATGGTATTATCCCCAAATCCTCTCACTGATTCCAATTGCGCCACTTTAAAATTTTCTTCAAAATCTTCCGGATCATAGGAAATCCTCATTCCCTTTCCCCCTCCTCCGAAGGATGCTTTGATCATTACCGGATATCCAATTTCTTTGGCCAGTTTTTTTCCTGTCTGTGAGTCATAAACAGGTTCCCTTGTTCCCGGAACTACCGGAACCCCCGCCTCCATCATGGTTTTTCTTGCCTCTGATTTATTTCCCATTTTATCCATCATTTCAGCGGAAGGACCAATAAATGTGATGTGGCATTTCTGACACATTTCTACAAATCTGCTGTTTTCTGATAAAAAACCAAAGCCTGGATGTATGGCATCTACTTTTGCGGCAATACATGCGCTTAGTATTCTCTCCATATTCAAATAGCTTTCTGTGGCAGGAGCCGGTCCGATACAGATTGCTTCATCTGCCAACTGTGTATGCAGCGCCTCTTTATCTGCTTCGGAATATACCGCTACCGTTGTGATACCCATCTCTCTGCACGCCCGGATAATACGCACTGCAATCTCGCCCCGATTGGCAATCAATATCTTTCGAAACATACGGTTCTCTCCTTTATTATCCAATAGCAACCGTTAATTCTGCTGTTGCCGCCACTTTTCCGTCTACCGTAGCAGTTGCCCTGGCAATAGCAATCGGTCCTTTTTGTTTTATCAATTCTGTTTCCAGCATCAGCACATCGCCGGGAACCACTTTTTTCTTGAATTTACAATGATTGATTCCTCCAAAATAAGCCGTTTTCCCTTTAAACTGTTCACAGCTCAATATACATACAGCTCCCACCTGAGCTAATGCCTCAACGATCAAAACGCCCGGCATCACCGGTTCTTCCGGAAAATGTCCACGAAAATAATATTCATCATAGGTTACACATTTTTTTCCTACGCCCCGAACCCCCGGCTCCAGTTCTTCTATGGTATCCACCAGGAGAAACGGGTGACGATGAGGAATAATATCCATAATTTCTCTGGTACTTAAAACTGACATCTTCTTTCCTGCCTTCTTTCATCTATTTTTTTCTGTGATTACTTAATCACAAACAATGGCTGTCCATATTCCACCATCTGACCATTCTCAGCCAGAATTTTTTCTACCACACCATCATATTCACATTCAATCTCATTCATTAGCTTCATGGCCTCAATAATTCCAAGAGTTTGTCCTTTTTTTACAACATCCCCTACTTGAATAAATGGAGCCTCATCCGGAGCTGAAGCGCTGTAAAAAGTCCCCACTAAAGGAGCCTTTACAGTCTCTCCCTCTGCCATTTCTTCCGGATCTTTTGACGACGGGGTATCTATCCTTCCTGCCGGATATGGTGATGTGGAAATAACTGCTGATTCTTTTCCCGATGTTATCACAAGCTCTTTTCCCATGGATATTTTAAAATCTCCCTCTTTCATGGAAAACTGAGTTAACTCGGAAGAAGAAACAGTTTTTATCAAAGTAATCAGATTATCAAACTCCATAATTATTCCTCCACATATTTCTTAATCAGTAAGCTGGCATTATGCCCGCCAAATCCCAGAGAATTGGTAAGTGCACAATCAATAGCTTCTTCCACTCCTTCTCCAGCCACATAATTTAAATCAATTTCTTCATCCTGAGTCTGGTACCCTGCTGTTGCGTGAATAAATCCTTCCTGAATTTCTTTTACACAAGTGATAAATTCCACCGCGCCGGCTGCCCCCAGCAAATGACCAATCATAGATTTTGTAGAATTAATTTTCATCTTATATGCATGATCTCCAAAAAGATATTTGATAGCTCTCGTTTCAAACAAATCATTGTGGTGCGTAGCTGTTCCGTGAGCATTAATATACATAATCTCTTCCTTATGCATTCCTGCTTCTTTAATTGCCATTTCCATAGCCTTTGCTGCTCCTGACCCGTCTTCAGCAGGAGATGTAATATGATAGGCATCACTGGTAGCTCCATATCCAACTACTTCAGCAAGAATAGTCGCGCCTCTTTTTTTAGCATGCTCCAACTCTTCCAAAACCACTACTCCGGCTCCTTCTCCCATAACAAATCCACTTCTGTTTTTATCAAATGGAAGGGAACATTTTTCCGGATCATCCGATACAGATAATGCTGTCAGCGCTGTAAATCCTGCAATTCCCACCGGACAGATACTGGCCTCTGCTCCTCCTGCCAGCATTACGTCCGCATCATTACACTGAATACTTCTATAGGCTTCACCTATCGAATGAGTTCCTGTAGCACAAGCTGTCACCACATTCAGACTTTTTCCCTTTAAACCCAGTTGAATAGAAACATTTCCAGCAGCCATATTCGAAATCATCAATGGTACCAGTAAAGGATTTACTCTGGAAGGTCCTTTATCCTGAATTTTGTTACATGCGGCCTCTGCCGCCTGAAGACTGCCCACTCCTGAGCCAATGGAACACCCTACCCGATAAGGATCTTCCTGTTCCATATTCAAGCCAGCATTTTCAAATGCTTCTTTTGCCGCCGCTACTCCGTACTGACAAAATAATTCCATTCTTTTAGCCGCTTTAAAATCCATATAATCTTTTGCATTAAAATTTTTTACTTCAGCCGCTAATTTCACCTTATAATCATTGGTATCAAAACGGGTGATTGCTCCAAATCCCAATTTTTTATGTTTTATACCATCCCAGAACTCTTCTACATTATTTCCAATTGGGGTTATTGCTCCCATTCCAGTAACTACAACTCTTCTCATTTTTTCTCCTTACATCGCCATTCCGCCATCTACATGAATTACCTGACCTGTGATATAATCTGCTTTATCAGAAGCCAGAAATGCAATCATTTCTGCTATGTCTTTTGTTTCTCCAAATCGTTTCAGCGGTATTTGTCCTGTTACACCTTCCCGTATACTATCCGGAAGAACTTCTGTCATTTCTGTTTTTATAAATCCCGGAGCCACTGCATTGACACAGATTCCCCTGCTGGCCAATTCTCTCGCCATCGTTTTTGTCAATCCAATAATTCCTGCTTTCGATGCCGCATAATTAGCCTGTCCTGCATTTCCCAATACCCCGGATACAGATGACACATTAATAATCTTACCGCTTCTTTGCCTAATCATCTGACGGGAAAGATGACGAATTGTATTAAAACATCCTTTCAGATTAATTTCTATTACTTTATCAAAATCTTCTTCACTCATTTTCATGATCAGATTATCCCTTGTAATTCCTGCATTATTGACCAGAATATCTATATGTCCATATTCTTTTATCAGATTTTTAATCATCTCTTCTGTCTGAGAATAATCTGCCACATTACACGGATAGATAGCTCCTTCTCCACCATTCTTTTTTATACTTTCTAATACATCCAGAGCTTTTTGTTGAGAACCATTATAATTAATGACCACAAATATTCCTTCTCTCGCCAACGTACACGCCGTCTCTTTTCCTATTCCTCTGCTGGCTCCTGTGATCAATGCTACCTTTTTATCCATTTTCTGCTCCTCTTAAAAATCCAGTTTTTCCAGATCCTCTAACTTTTCAATATTTATTCCTTTTACATTCCTGCCTATCTTTCTGAGAAATCCGGTAAGTGTCTTTCCCGGTCCGATTTCTACAAAGGTATCTACTCCGTCTTCGATCATTCGTTCCACACTCTGCTGCCATTTTACAGGAGAATATACCTGCTCTTTTAAAAGACCTTTTACCTTTTCTTTATCTTTCACATAGTCTGCCGTCACATTTGTAATATAGGGAACAGAAATGTCATGAATCTTCACCGTTTCCAAAACTTCTCCCAGCTTTTCTCCTGCTTCCTTTAACATCAAAGAATGAAATGGACCACTCACATTCAAAGGAATACAACGTTTAGCTCCTGCTTCTTTTAATTTTATGGATGCAGCTTCCACTGACTTACTTTCTCCTGTAATAACAATTTGTCCGGGGCAATTATAATTTGCTACAGAAACTATTCCTTCCGTCTCTTCACAGATTTTCGCGATTTTTTCTCCATCCATTCCCAAAACAGCACTCATAGCTCCTCCTGACGGAACAGCTTCCTGCATCAAAATTCCTCTTTTCCGAACTACACGAAAAGCATCTTCCAAAGATAACACTCCTGAAGCAATCAATGCGCCATATTCTCCCAGACTTAATCCACCATGGACCTGCCCTTTAATCTCTTTTTCCTGAATCGCTGCCAATATAGCTGCTTCTGTTGCCAACATGGCAATCTGTGTGTACTCTGTCACATGAATATTTTCATTTTCCTCAAAACATAACTTGGGTATATCTAATCCTGTTACCTCAGATGCAATCTCATATACTTTTCTGCTTGCAGAAATATTTTCAAAAAAATCTTTTCCCATTCCCACATACTGAGCGCCCTGTCCAGGAAAAATAAAAGCCAGTTTATTCATTTCCAACTCCTTTATTTTGATTATCAAACTATTTATTTAAAAAATATGAAGTAACTTCTCTGCTTCATTCATTACTTCTTCAATAATTTCACGACAACTCTGTTTTCTGTCAATCAAACCTGCTATCTGTCCTGCCATCACACTTCCTCTGGTTACATCGCCCTCAATTACCGCTTTCCTCAAAGCTCCCAGAGTCATATACTCTAACTCTTCAAAAGAAGCGCCTTCTTTTTCTTTTTGCAGATATTCCTTTGACATCTGATTTCTCAGAATACGAATAGGATGCCCCGTAGACTGACCTGTTACCACCGAATCAATATCTTTTGCTTTGATAATTCTCTCTTTATAATTATCATGCACAATAGACTCATCTGCTACTACAAACCGTGTTCCCATCTGAACTGCTTCTGCTCCCAACATCCATGCTGCAGCAAATCCTCTTCCATCACCAATACCGCCGGCTGCTATCACGGGAATGTTTACTGCATCTGCAATCTGGGGAACCAATGTCATTGTGGTCTGTGAACCAATATGGCCTCCGGCTTCCATCCCTTCCACAACAACAGCATCTGCTCCACATCTTTCCATCCGTTTAGCCATAGCGACAGAAGCCACTACTGGAATTACTTTAATACCTGCATCTTTCCACATTGCCATAAACTTTTCAGGAGTTCCCGCACCAGTAGTAATTGCAGGAATATTTTCTTCTACTACCAAATTTGCTATATCCTCAGCATTTGGATTTAGTAACATAATATTGACGCCAAACGGATTATTCGTAAGTTCCTTTGCTTTTCTGATTTCTTCCCGCACAATATCAGCCGGAGCGCTGGCAGCTCCAATTAACCCAAAACCACCAGCTTCTGAAACTGCCGCCGCTAAATGATGTTCTGCCACCCAGGCCATTCCTCCCTGAATGATCGGATATTTAACTCCCAATAATTCAGTCACTCTTGTTTTCATAATATTCTCCTCATTATTCTCATACACATATTGTTCAGAAAAGGTGTGGACTATGCCTCCACACCTTTATCCTTCAAATAATTCATAACACTTCCCACAGTTGTAAGTTCTGCAAGTTCTTCTGCCGGAATCTCTATCCCGTATTTTTCTTCCAAAGCCATAACTAATTCAAATAAATCTAAAGAATCAGCACCCAAATCACCTTTAAAAGATGTGGTTTCTGTAATAACCGCCTCATCACAATTTAACTGCTCTGCAATAATCTCTTTCATTTCTTCAAACATAAAAATTCTCCTTTTATTAATACATTGATTTTAATTTCAAATATTTTGATATTCAAAGTATATAATCGAATATATATTTTGTCAATACAAAAAATAAAACTTCCCAAAAGAAACCATGTTTCTATCGGAAGTTTTTTATCCACATTCCTCTTTTATTTTCTTGGGGATTGTTCACATTATTTTATATTTTATTTGTTTTTGTGGAAAACGCTGCCTGAATATACCAGGATCAACAGATTTTTTCCAAACATTATGATACAAAAAAATCGCTTTGATAAAAATATCAAAGCGATCAAAAAATGAGGCATCGGGGATTCGAACCCCGGACAACTTGATTAAAAGTCAAGTGCTCTACCGACTGAGCTAATACCCCACGAATGCCCAGAACCGGAATCGAACCAGTGACACGAGGATTTTCAGTCCTCTGCTCTACC
>DETV01000034.1 GCA_002361775.1 Eubacterium sp. UBA3279 | reverse complement strand
CATTTCCTGCATCATCTGCAAAAGATTTGGATTTTATCCAACATTCCCATGCAAGTATGCTGATTGAATTGGGATTTTCACCGCTGGAGATTGCAAATCGGCTCGGGCATGAAAAGGTGGAAACTACGCTGAATACCTACGCACATCTTTATCCAAACAAGCAGACAAAACTGGCTGAACGGCTGGACAGTGAATATAGGGAGGATTTGTAATGAGTGGATTAGATAAAGATAGAAAACGCAATCAGACAGTTTGTTTTCGGATGACACCTGAGGAACGCAGAGAATTAGAAGCGCGCATTAAAGTGAGTGGACTGCCGAAAGGAAAATATTTTATTCAGTCTGTACTACATCAGGAAGTAAAGATTGCGGTTGGTAAATATCAAAGTGATCGGTTAAGCCTTGAAATAAGGCGGTTGTGGGAACGTCTGGAACATCTGGAACATCTGGAAACAGAGGATTTCTATGAGGTGCTGGCAGATTGCCGGGCATTAATGCAACAGGTAATTGAAATCACTGGTGATGATTGTTCAGTAACATGGAAAGCAAGTGATTTTAAAACAGAGACATTGGAAGATGAAAAGTAAAAGCCTTTAAGTGTCGGCAAACACCTAAAGGCGGAGACTTGGTAGAAAATCCAAATCAAATACTAAGGTTATTCTACCAAAGTCTCCACTTTCTTTCAACAGAAAATGGAGGTAATTTTGGATAACAGAAGAGATGAACCGAATTTAAAACTGATAAATATGGAACAGGTAGAGGTAGAAAAAATAGATTGGCTGCTTTATCCCTTTATTCCCTTTGGGAAAGTTACGATCGTGCAGGGAGATCCCGGTGAGGGCAAGACCACAATGGTACTGCAGATTATTGCAAAGCTGACAAAAGGCGAGGCAGTATTACCATCGGGCAGTGATGAACCAGCCTTGGAGGCAAAAACAGTGGATCTGGAGCCGGTAAATGTAATTTATCAGACTGCAGAGGATGGATTGGGCGATACCATTAAGCCCCGACTTCTTTCAGCAGGTGCAGACTGTTCCAGAGTGATGGTAATTGATGATAACGATCAGGCGTTGACTATGATGGATGCTAGATTAGAAGAAGCTATTATAAAGACAAAAGCACGCCTTGTAGTTTTAGACTCGATACAGGGTTTTCTGGGGGCTGCTGTAGATATGCACAGGGCAAATGAAATTCGCCCCTTGATGAAGCGTGTAGCGGTGCTTGCTGAGAAATATCATTGTGCGATTATTTTGATTGGTCATATGAACAAAAACAGTAATGGGAAATCGTCATACCGTGGACTTGGCTCTATTGATTTTCAAGCAGCAGCCAGAAGCGTACTGATTGTCGGAAGGATCAAGGATGAACCTGAAATTCGTGTGGTGTGTCATGTAAAAAGTTCCCTTGCACCGGAAGGAAAATCTATTGCATTTCGTTTGGATAAAGATACTGGATTTGAATGGATTGGGGAATATGACATCAGTGCAGATGATTTGTTAAGCGGAGACAACCGGGGGCAGAAAATTCACGAAGCAAAGGAATTTTTAAAGGAAATTTTGGTATCCGGTTCTGTAGCCCAGACAAAGGTGGCGGAAGAAGCAGAAAGTCGGGGGATTAAAAAGAAAACACTATGGAATGCGAAGAAGGAACTGGAAATTGAGTCTGTGAAGATTGGTAATCAGTGGTTCTGGATGTTGCCTGAATAGTATTGGGAAGATGGCAAGATTACCATCTCTTTAAGAACAGGGAATCTTGCTATCTTGAAAGGAGCTATGAATGAAAAATGTACAAGTACCGCAGCAATTATTTATGAAACTGCTCCGATATCATCTGCTTGATGATGATAGTTGTGCCGATGATGTGAAAAAAGGATTGGAGCAGAAAATGAACACTATGGTGGAACGTGAATTATATACGAAATCAAAAACCGCTCCAACAGAGGAAGAACGGGAAAAAGCTCGCCAGGAGTATCTGGACAGGCGAGGAATACAGGCTGACTTTCGATGGTAATTCTTCTTTGAATGCCATATGACAGGGGCGTGGCACGCTCCTGTATAAATGGCAGACAAGGAAAAGTTGCAGATGTGAGTACGGAAGTTTTTGTAAGACATCTGAAAGGAAGCCATGATTCAGGGCATCCTTGGTAGGGATTTTGAATGTATCTGGAAAGGAGACTGGACAATGAGAGAGGGAAGACTTGGTTACAACAGTAGTAACGGAAGATACGGCATCTTGTTATCGGACTTATGGATTGATACCGGATTGCATTGTGGGGAATGCCTGCAGATTTTGCTGGATGGCAGATGGGTACAGACCCGGATGGAAATGGATGCTGAGCGGAACTGGTATCTGGTGGGCACACCGTATCGTGGTGACCTGGAATATATTCAGGCAAGGATATAACAGGGCACAGACATACCGACCGAAGGGAAGAAAAGCTCCTGGCAGGGCGCAGGGGTACTTTTGATGGACGGTACGGCTGTCGAAAGTGCTTTTGCGTTACTTTTGACAAAAGTAACAAAACCGCCCTAACGGGCATGAATACAATTTATGTGCCGTATCCGGCACTATTTAGAGAATGTGAGGTGAAAAAATAGGATGATGAAAAGAACAATCAGCGGTATGACAGGAACAGGTTCTCTTGCGCATAACAGAAGGGATTTTATTGCAGAAAATGTTAATCAGAACAGAGTATATCTGAACATTTGTTACCGGGATGAAAATCTGAAGGATGTTTACAAAGAACTGTTTGATGAATCGGTAGAACGGTATAATGTCGGGAAAAGAAATGATCGGAAGATTACGAATTATTATGATAAGATTCAGCATGGAAAGCAGGAGAAGTTGTTCCATGAAGTAATTTTCCAGATTGGAAATAATAAAGATATGGCTGCCGGGACACCAGAGGGAGATCTTGCGGTGAAAGTATTGGATGAATATATGCAGGATTTTCAGAGACGAAATCCAACACTCCGGGTATTTTGCTGCTATCTGCATCAGGACGAAGCTACCCCACATCTACATATTGATTTTGTACCTTATGTGACCGGATGGAAGGGAAAAGGAATGGATACAAGAGTCTCGTTGAAACAGGCGTTGAAAAGCCTTGGATTTCAAGGCGGTGCCAAGCATGATACAGAATTGAATCAATGGATCAATCATGAAAAAGAAGTTCTGGCAGAGATTATGGAGCGGCATGAAATCGAATGGGAGCAGAAAGGAACTCATGAAGAACATCTGGATGTGTATAATTTTAAGAAGAAGGAACGTGCAAAAGAAGTAAAGGAGCTGGAGCAGAAAATAGAAAATTTGACAGCAGATGTAGAAGCGACAGAATCAGATATAAAGGCGCTTAATCAGGAAAAAGCTGATGCAGAAAAAGCCAGAGATCAAGTCAGGGAAAGCAAAGAACAGGCGGACAAAGAACTGAAGCATATGGAGAAGCAACGGAATCAGTTACAGCCAATCATAAATAGTATTGATAAGGAATTAAAGAATTCCGGGCAAATTAAATTAGTGTTGCCAGAAGTCGGGGCACTGGAACTGGCGTCTACATACCGCAATAAAAAGATTAAACCTCTGTTCGCTAAGATGAAGAATTATATTGCAGGATTAGCTGCAAAGGTGATAGAACTTTCCAGAGAAGCAGAAAAATGGAGAGATAAATATCAGCAGTTGAAGAAAGATTATGATGATCTAGAAAAGGATGCTGATAAGGTGGCGGATATGTGCAATCAGTTGTGTGATGATGTAGATAAGCTGGAAGTAATATCAGATAAATATAAAAGAGCACTACGGATATTTGGCAGTGATACTATAGAGTCGGCAATTTGGCGTGATATTCAGAAGGAAAAGGCACTGGAAGAACAAAAACGAAAAGAGCAGATGCCGAGAAAACTGAGTGACAGGCTGCAATGGGGCAGAGAAAGAAGCCAGGAGCACAATATGCAGCAGAAGAAAAATAAAATCAAACACAAAGAAATGGAGTTGTGAGAATATGAAAAAACATATATAGGATGCGAACGATATGTAAGTTAGCTACATTATAGTAAGCACAGAGAGCAGTCGGAAGGCTGTTCTTTTGCTAATATAAGAATGGTGTTTGGAATGTGAGTGTGATAAAATGAGAAAAAGACAGATGGTGTTTAGCAAGGAGATATGTAATGTTTGGAACAGTTATTATAGATGCGTATAGAAAAGAAGAAGCCTTGGAAATGGCAGATGCTATCGATGATTTATGTTCTCCGACAGATAACTACGGTTGGGCTTCGGCAGGAATTTATTGTTTTTGGGATTACTATGCGGAAGCAGTTCTCTATATTGGATTAGCAGGCGACCTAGCAGAAAGATTTAAACAGCATAATGGGATTTTACCAATTAAAGAGGGATCGAAACAAAAACAAATTGAAGATTATTTTTCAAGAAATGAACGATTGGGTTACACAATATTTGTGCAATCGCCGTTATCTCAACCGTTGGTTCATAGAAACAGAAAAGTGTATGAGAAATTTGCAAAGCAGCAGAACTCTCCAATTGAGGATATGTTAAGTGAGCAAGGACGAGATGATATAAAGAGAGTAGAAGGCATATTAATTGAGTCATTCCGAAGAAAGTATGGTCATTTTCCTCTATGGAATAGTATGGGTGGTTCTATGGTGAGACAAACAAAAGTAATGGAGAACAATATTAATATTGTAAATAGTTTTTGTCAACCAGATAATTACGCAATAAATCCTATAGTATCACGCTCTACAATTCGAGAATTGTCTAGGAATCCAGAATGGGAATGGTACGAGAATTATTTGCATGCTGCAAGAATGAATTTACTTATATTAGGAATGGAATATGACGAAACATTGGAGTTTATAAATAAAAATGATACACTTGGTACATATGAACGAATGAAGAAAAGCGGATATTTAAGAAAACGATTGATTGTTTAGATTTTTCTTCAAAATGAAAAATCGTAGTTCAGTTTATAGGACTGAAAATTATCGGGAATCATGAGGTGAATGTATGCATTTGGGATTTTCATATATTGGATTGATTTTTCTTATCATGTTGATGATTCCAAACTTATATTGGACGAAGAATCAGCCAAAGGATTACGAAAAATATGTACATAATGAAAACAAAATCTTGCTGTTGTTTGAGAGAGCCGGCGAAGTTTTAGTGACTTGTTTGTTGCTGATTTTCAGTGATTTTAATATTCAAGGTATTACAGCATGGATGATTTGGTTAATTGCTGCATTTGTGCTGATGATTATGTATGAATTATATTGGATACGATATTTTAAAAGTGAAAAGACGATGAAAGATTTTTATAGCAGTATAATGGGTATTCCTGTTGCAGGTGCTACTCTTCCAGTTATAGCGTGTTGTTTGATTGCTATATACGGACGAAACCCAATGTTATTCGTGTCTACAATAATACTGGGGGTAGGACATATTGGCATTCACTTAAATCATAGGAAAGAGTTATAAATTCTGGTTATGATAAGAAATTTACAAAAGTGTCTCATTGCATAAAATCGGAAAGATGTATATTCTTAGATCAGGAGGTGGCGGATATGGCTAATGAAGATAAGAAGGATTTTAATGCAATGCTGCAGGATAATAAAGATATGCCAAAGTTTCAGATAATCACGGATGTAAAGAGCATTGAAAAATATGGTGGAAACAAAATGTACTTTGCACCGCCCATTGCTTATGATGAAGTGATGAAAAAAATTCCATATGGTAAAGTGATTACAGTTGGAAAGATAAGAGAATTTTTTGCAAAAGAGAATGATGCAGATTTTACAGAACCTATAACTGCCGGAATTTTTGTATCTATTGCTGCCTGGGCAAGCCATCAGAGATTGAAAGATAAAACTCCTTACTGGAGAACGCTGAAAGCAAATGGTGAATTGAATGAAAAGTATCCCGGAGGTATCCAGGCACAGAAAGTAAGACTGGAAGCAGAGGGACATATCATTATTCAAAAAGGCCGGAAAAATATCAGATATTACGTAAAAGATTACGAAAATTTTTTGTTTGAAATAGATTAATCTGTACCAGACACGCAATGTCTGGTGGAAAATCAGGTGATTCTCGGTTTGTGTCGTGG
>DETV01000042.1:15425-15555 GCA_002361775.1 Eubacterium sp. UBA3279 | reverse complement strand
GAGATATGGAATTTACGGATGGTGTTGCGGCCTTCACATTGAAACATGGTGAGAGCAAGACAGCAGAAGGACTTCCGGCGGGGGTTACATATGAAGTAACGGAGACGGAAGCGGATCAGGACGGCTATGC
>DETV01000042.1:14800-15094 GCA_002361775.1 Eubacterium sp. UBA3279 | reverse complement strand
AACGATTGCAAAAGATGCGACATCAACCGCGACCTTTACCAATATGAAAGATGAATTTGGCAGTTTGACTGTATCAAAAACGGTGGCGGGAAACGCGGGAGATAAAGATAAGGCGTTCCATTTCACGGTAACACTGAATGATGAGACGGTCAGTGGAACGTATGGAGATATGGAATTTACGGATGGTGTTGCGACCTTCACATTGAAACATGGCGAGAGCAAGACAGCAGCAGGACTTCCGGCGGGGGTTGCATATGAAGTAACGGAGAGGGAAGCGGATCAGGACGGCTATGC
>DETV01000042.1:0-14454 GCA_002361775.1 Eubacterium sp. UBA3279 | reverse complement strand
TGCAAAAGATGCGACATCGACCGCGGCCTTTACCAATACGAAAGATGCTTCGCCGGTTGATCCGGATAAGCCGACCGATCCAAAGAAACCGACTGACGATGTTCCAAAGACAGGAGATGAAACAAATTTGACGCTGTGGACGGCGCTTTTGGGAATTTCTGGCACATGCATGATTGTTGTATTACTGGGCATTAAACGAAAATATAGAGGAAAACAGAGTAAGAGATAATGAGACTAGCGGCGAGATGGGTGTATGAATGGCATCTGTTTCGCCGCTTTGTACTATAAAAGGGAGAGTACCATGAAAAGAAAACCAAAGCCATGTTATCTTTTATTTTTAGCATTTAACGCCATGTTCCTTTTTTCTGCATATATGATCTATGACACTGTTATGCAGTCGTATCAGGAACAGCAGGTCTTCGACGAGTTGAAAGGGACTGTCCATTTTTCAAAATTATTGGCTTCCGGTTTCGTGTTGCCAGGTGCCCCACAGGAAACTGCTAGGGAACCTTCCACCTATGTCGACTTAAAGGCGCAGCATCCGACGATTCAATCGGATACGCTTTCTGACAGAGAGGAATATGAGATCATAGCCGCCTTTGTTGTCGCCCGAAGGGTGTAACCACCACAGTTTGGATGAAAATATCCTTGACAAATCTCATCTCATAAAATTATATCTGTTCTCTTTACGTTCTTTGCAGACTCCACACCAGAGAAGACCCTCTTCGTCATAATAATCTGAAGGTCTCTCCGTGGAATTCTCATCTACCCTGCCCGCCACATCAGAAATATATTCTTCCATACTCATAATCCTTTCCCTTCCGGCACATCATAGTTCTTCACAATAGTAGGCTTCTTCTCCTTGGCAGCCCAGTTGCAGATGGTCGCATAATGGTTATGGTACTTTTTTCCGGTGGACTTCATGTAGGAAGAAAGCTTCTCGATCCATTCTTTCCAGTCATAAGGAAAGCGCCGCTGCAGTTCTTTCAGTTCCAAGTCCCTCAGGAAAACATTGTGAAATGCTCCATACAAATGCTGATTTTCGGAAGTCCCGCTTATATCAGTCTTATTCATATCAGTCTTGCTCTTATTAGTATTACTCGTGTCCGATGGTCGGAAATCCGGATGTTCGTCTGTCGGAAATCCGGATGTTTGTCCTTCGGAAGTCCGGATGTCTGACTGTTCGGAAGTCCGGATGTCTGTATTTAGGAAATCCGGAGCACCTCTGTTGCGATTTAATACTGAAGCAAAATTCTTCACATAAAGCACATTGGGCTTATTACAACCGGTTCTTTTCCTTTCAACAAGGCCAATGCCATCCCCACCGGTATCCAGTTCCTTCAGGATTTCATAGATCCTGTACTTAGTCCAATGGAAATACTCCATCATCTCCGACAGAGTGAACTGGATATAAACATTGCCATTTTCGTCAATCCAGCCATTTTTTCTGGAAAGACTGACTCGATCCAGCATCACGCCATACATGATCTTGGCTTCCGTAGAAATTTCATTGAACCTCGGATCTGTGAAGAGCACCTTGGGAATCTTGTAGAAAGCAAACTGCTCGGAATCCTGCTCCTGAAAGTAAGCAAATTCCTGCATAATTACTCCTGGTCTTCTTCCTCAATAATATCTGCTGCAACCTTATTGCTGACATAACACACGCCGGTCAAAAACAGCTTTTTAGGATAACCCATACAACATTCCATAGCATCCACATATTCATCCAGATCCCCGCATAACAAAGCAATCGCCTCCATAATTGCACGAATCTGGTTCAGCTTTCCGGCTTTATAAAGGTGATGAATATACATGAAAAATCCATCCAGGTCTACATGGTGAGTCACAGCAAGATGGGCGAGTTTTTCTCCGATTTCCTTACCAAGATAAGTCGAATCTTCAATGATCGTATGATCATCCGGCACGTGATTCTCATCGATATAGCCATAGTAAGTCATATCGATCAGTCTCTGCTTCCTACGGGGAAGGGCATAATAAGCGCTGTCCCTGTAATCGTAATCCAGGTCCTGCTCCTTTTCTTTCTCCTCTTCTGCAGACTCTTTTGCATGATCCGCTTCTTCATCTTCTGACTCAAAAGCTTTCATAAATGCCTCGGGATCAAAAAATACTGCTACACCCTGCATTCCCGGGATTCCCATACACGGTCCCATCATTGGCATTCCATTCTTATCATTTGCATCTTTCATCATCATACACATAGGTTTTTCCTCCATCTCTCTCATCATATTTCCTGTAATGTCCTTCACATAGATCTGACACGGTCTGCCGGGATTTGGCTGCGTCACAACAACCATCTGTCCACATTTTTCCAGCTCATCAAGTGCCATATCCACACGATATCTGGAAGCATTCAGGTGTTTTTCATTTCACTCTTCGGATAAATCACATAGGCAGTGCCATACTGATCTACCCAGCCATTCATAATGGCCATTGTTTTTCTGTCCAAAAGAAGGGAATACAAAAGCTTTGCATCCACGGACAGCTTCTCATACTGCTTTTCCTGAAACAGTATTTTGGGAATGTTCACACATTCCACAGGTGCATAATCTGAACCGTTAATCATGACTTTTTACCTCCATCACTTAATTGACAGGAACATATTCCACCGGTTTTTCCTGGGCCATCAGATCCAGCAACCCCTGATATTCTCTGATTTTCTTTCTGGCTTCATTGATTTCACTCACAATCTTTCGAAGATGCAAAGTGAAGTACAGCGCATATCCTTCCAAAACTTCTTCGTAAAGAGAGGCGGCATAAAAACCATCCAGCTCTCCCCCGGATCTGCTATCTCCAAAACATCGCTGCACATAAAGATGGATGTGCAGATAATCCTTCTTACTGGCCAGTTCTTCGATATATAAAGAAACAGCCATCAGCTTTGACAGATCCAGGTCGCTATCCAGGATAGCTCCGGCAAACACTGTCGCTTCCATCAATGCTGAGACCTGAATCTCAACATCATTGACTCGTTCCTGTTCATTCATGAAGCCCTTGCTGATCAAGAGCTCTTTGTCTACCTGATTCATCGGTGATCCCTCCTATCGAAATGGCAACTCATCATCCATACCATCCGGAATGTTCATAAAACCTTCGTCATCCGGTGCAGGCTCTGGACCATTGTCTTTTCCATCAGCAAACTCTAATCGATTTGCAGTCACTTCTGCAGTTCTCATGGTCTTGCCGGTTTCTTCATCTTTATAACTGCCGGTCATCAGCTCGCCGGTTACCGCAACTCTCTTTCCTTTTCTGAAATACTTATTTGCGAATTCGGCCTGACCTTCAAAGGCTGTTACCTTGATGTAGTTCACTTCCTTGCCATAATTTCTCGGCACTGCCAGATAAAAAGAAACGATATGATGCGTTCCCTTCTCATTCTGAACTTCACTGTAGCTGGGATCTCTTGTAAGTCTTCCCACAAGTGTAATCACATTCATTGTAGCTCCTCCTTCCTTAAATCATTTCTGCTTCAGCCGGATCTACCGGATTGGATGTCATCTGTTTATAACAAAATCCAATGCAAGGTGCATGGCTGTTATAAGCACATCTGTAACAAGGATCCTTTTTCTTCTGATCCTGAAGAAGCTCGTCCGCAAACATCTTATGAATCACATCTCTACGATGTTTTGCTTCGAGATATTTCTCCTCTGCCTTCTTAAATTCCACTTCAAGAATCGGTACCATGTTTTTAAGAACCGGAGAGAAAATTTCATTCTCATCGTCCCAGGCACAATGCCGTTGCATGCAACGGGCCTTCTTGTCGATTCTACCTGCATAGTACGGACACTCCGCACAAAAATGCTCTCTGAAAACAACCTCATCAATCACCGGCAACTGCCCTCTGATATCCTTATTAATATCTCTTGCTTTCAAACAAGGTCTCATATGTGTAATCCCCTTTCTGGTTGCCACTTTATTTTCTCTGGCAACACAAGAATATGGCAGAAAAGTTACATACTCCTCTGCCACACGGCTTCTATTGTCAGTTACCCCGGAATACACCGGGGTAAATTATTATTTTGTACAGTGCTCGTTTGTCTTGTTTACGCATGTATCCCATTTCAGGGAACACCCAGTCCGTTAGCGCCATCGCAGGCAGCCTCAGCCATATCATGTATGGTCTCCAGGTTCCTCACTTTTCCTGGCCGACATCATTCGGGAGTCTCATTATTAGTTCGCCGCTTTGCTCAGAAAGCCATTGCCGTAACAATGCTTAAATGCAAACCTCTGTTTCTGTTCATCCTCGGACCGATTGTCCTTGGACTTATCCGGAGCCCTATCTGGCAGGACTCCGGCGGACTGGCAAGCTCATTCAGTTGTCAAAGTGCTGAGTGGCTATCCGATTCGAAATATTGATCTGTAGCCTTTTCAGCTTCTAAATACAAAAAAGTCGGAAAAAGTTTAGGAAGATTTGAAAATAATTTTTGAAATTTTGATTTTGGGGAAAATGGCCAGGAATGTGGCCGAAAGAAGGGTAAAAAAATAGCCCTACCGGTTTTGACCGGTAGAGCGAAGAATTGCATAAAACTATTTTTTATTAATAAAACACAATTGGAACAGTGTATTTATAAATGACATTATACATGAATTGGAATCTTATTGGCTGAGGCAAAATTATTAATTGCAGATTTAACATCTGCAACTTTATCGTGCATATCAACTTTTGCCATTTCAACAGTCTTTGTTGCAACTTCCTGCGCCTTGCTTGCAAGAATTTCTGCCCCTTCACCACCTAATTCAACTGCTGTCGAATAAGCTTCGGCTGCTATTGCTGTGCCAACCATGCCGCCAACAAGACCAACTCCAAATCCTACTACAGTGCCAGCTCCAGGAACAACAGACCCAACAGCAGCACCAGCTAATGCGGAACCAATCATTCCTCCTGCTACAGAAGCGGCATTTTCTCCTAAATCATATGTTAATTCAGAACCTGTAATCTCTCCTTGCGAATATGAGGATATAACATCATAAGAAGATACTCCCATTGCAATAACCGCTGCAGGAACGCCTGATTTACCAAGTGATTGGATAAGTTGTTGACTAGAATTTGTCATAGTCGTTGCCACAGCATTACTAATAAATGCCGTTCCGTAACCTAACGCACCTGCCGTTCCAGTGTCCTTTGCAACATCAAGAAATGCTTCTTGTGCTGTAATTTCCCCAGCCATATACTGTTGAACATTATCCACGGTTGAAACTGCGGCCGTCAATGCTGCAGCTGTTAGTCCAGATTTGATACCAAGCTCATTGCTTGCCTTAACTGTATCCATTGTGCTCTCAGAAAAAATCTTCTTTGTATATTCTTTTGCTGCCTCAGGATTTTTAATAGCAACCATAGCTTCCTCGGAAGAAGTATTACTCTTTTCCAATTTATTCTTAATCTGCTTATATCGTTCCAACTGTGCCTCTTTTGCTTGTGCTACATCAGTTTTTCCATCAGCCTTAACACGTTCTAACTGATTTTCCAAACTACTGATTTTCTCGTCTGCTAATCGCATCATTTCATCGAAGTAATCACTTGGAACTTCCATTTTATCAGCACCCAATTCAGAAAAATACTTATCATAATCCTTTGATGCCAGCTTACTCAAACATTCTCTAGCATTTTTTCCTACAAATTTTGTCTGTATTGTCTCAAGAATATTTCCATTTTGATCGACACGAATTTTATCGACATACTGATCATTTCTTTTATATAAATCTGGCCTATCATCTGCTCGATATGTAGTTATTCCTGTATTATCTTTTTTGGCCTGGAGATTCTCTTTTGCAGTACTAATTACTTCAGCAGCATATCCTGCATGCTGTTTCAAATTCTGATATGCATATTCAGGATTCACTTTCCAATTACTTATCTCTTCAAGTCCCAATGTAGTGATTCCATTTGTTTCCACTCCTCTATACATCTGCTTCACAATATCAAACGTACCTGTTATCGAAGTGGATGTAAATGCCGTAGCATCAGTATTTGCCCATCTTGCTATACTATCAATAGTTTCAGGTCTTACGCTACTATAAACACCATCGACAACAGTGAGTTTTGTGTCTAAACCCTTATTAAGGAAACGCATTTTATCAAACACATCAAGTTTAGGCTTAGTCAAAGCCTGTTGTTCAAATGTATCAATTACCACCTTGATCGCCTCCCATGTACGTTAATATAAAACAGATTTCCTGAACAGCTTCAGGTTTCATGTTCTTTAATTTTACAGATACTCTCTTTATTAAATCTTGTGATGTATTCATCGTCTGAAAATCTGCGTCTTTGATACCCAAAACCCCACGTAACAATTTTCGCAGTTTCGGCAAATCCTCTTGCTTCCATACAAGATTACCATTAAACAAACTGTAATCCGCAATTAAAGAACATATTTCTTGTCGTTCACTTCTTGGAAGCTCCAATACTCGAAGTGAATTATATAAAGACTTCTCGGGAATTTTATTTCCAGGAATCCAAGGCTGCATCAACATACGGATAATCTGTGTTCTCGCTGATTTTGCGGTGCGAATAACAGTCTCTTTTTCTGGTTTATATATTTCCTCTTCAACATCTGCTTTATCTACCAATGTCAATACTGGGCTTACCCAATTGTTCTGGTACACAACAGCTACACCACTTGGTAATTTAGCAATTTCATTAACCTGATCCTCAGTTAATCCCATTGATCTACCAACAGCTTCTCTGTCATTTGCTTCAGGTGTTCTAAGAACAATCTTTGTATTTGTATTCTTAATAGCAGCAATATCTACTGAAGAAGGAGACTGATCAACAATGATAAATCCTTCGCCGTATGTACGGATTTCTGCAATAGTCTGAGTCAGCATTTCAACCGATTTTCCTACCAAATCAGATTCCCCACCACCTGCTGTGTTTTTTAGCAGATTATGAGCCTC
Organism: Eubacterium sp. UBA3279; assembly: GCA_002361775.1. Lineage (GTDB taxonomy): Bacteria > Bacillota > Clostridia > Lachnospirales > Lachnospiraceae > Oliverpabstia. The sequence continues at coordinate 7,542 of DETV01000042.1, read as the reverse complement.
TTCAAGAACAGTGATATGCTTAAGACCATTATTATTTGATGTCTTTCGATCTACTCGGTATTCATTTAGGATATAAACCATAAGTCCCATGATCAATGCTTTTGTTTCGCTAGACTTAACCCTGCTGATATCGAGAATGCAGTTCTCGTCAAAGAGCTTCTCATACGGAGTCTGGTTTGTTGTGAATATGAACTTATTCAATCCAACAGTTAATGATTTTACTCGCGTAATCAAAGCACCTCTATAATTTGATTTAATGTCGGAGGCGTAATCAGAGTTTTCAATCAGCTCATTTAACTGCTCAGCAAGTATCTCAAAGTCCGGATACTCTACTTCATCACCTTCAAATGTGGAAGAACCAAGATCCCATCCTACTGATTCATAAGATTTAAGAATCGCATCCTTAAAGAATGCTGGCATGGCATCATACATTGGCCAACATACACTGAAGATTTCAACCAGACCATCAACATGCTCTAACACATGAATACTATCTGGAAATCTAAATGGATTTAGATTGACCAGTTCTGCAACATTCGGATTTGTAGAATACACATTTACATCATCCCAATGTCCAAAAACATCTTTGTATTCACCCTTTGCAGGTTCAACTACCAAGAATGGAATTTTATCTTGATGAAGTTCTGTCAGTATCTGATATACAGTATTGCTCTTACCGGATCCAGTAGATCCCGTAATGAATGTATGCATATTAAGGCTCTTGTTTTCCAGTTCAACAATCTTCTTTGTAATCTGTCCCAAATCGAAAACTCTACCCAGAGTTATTCTTTCTTCCGGTCTGAGAACACGACCTTTTGAGAACAACTGATAAGTAGTAACCTCTTTACCAAACTCAGCATGCTCTATTACAGGTAGCCCGGAAACAGTTGCTCTTGGTAATCCCAGATGTAGACCCAATTCTTTACCACTTATTGAAGTAGAGGCATCCGTAAGAATCGCTCCCGATTCGTTACTTCCATAGAAAAACTGTGGATGAGTAAATCTTGAGAGGTATGTTGTTAAATCCGAGAATTCACCAATCAGATATGGATTGTTACTTCTCCATGAATTTATTGCAGACAGTTCTCTTCCGGATGTTTCACCGTTCATAAGTGATCTATAATTGCTTGCTGCAATTTCTGCTGCTGACATATCATCTGAAGCAAAATATCCAGCAACATTCCACATACCATAACTATCAAATTCACTTGTTCTCTTCAATGCTTCATCAATAAGCAGTAAAAGATCAGTTACTGCTTTATTTTCAGTTGTTGTCGAAGTAGATGTACCAGTAGTCTTTGTAATCTGTTCATTTGGAGCCAATGACGTAATAAATCCATTCAACTGCCCAGCAACCTGACTTCCAATCTGGCTGCCAATCATAGTTCCAACAGGTTTTAATATACTGCTTCCCAAAAATGCTCCTCCTACTGCGCCGCCAATTGCGATTGCAGCATTACCGATCATCGCAGCTTTCTGCTTACCAGACATCTCTGTAAATGACTTGCTACGAGAAGTTGAATCAGACTCATTCTGTGTAAACTGCACTTTCTGATAAGGAGAAAGCCTGGTATATAATTCCTGATATTGGCTTCTTAATGCTTGTACTCTCTGTGGTGACTGACTTTCAGCCACAATCATTCCAATATACTGGCGCCCTTCCATGGCCAATGCTAATTTTTCAAGGCCCTGAACAAACTGATCATTTGACTGATCTTTTGTAGATTTACTGCTTCCTACAACGCTGACAGATGCAACATTGTGCTGACGTAATATTTTTTCTGAAAGACTGGCAATACTTGAACGATTTTCGTTTTCAATTTTAATTCCAGGGAAATGTCCAATCAGTGTATTTTTCAAAGTATCTCCTAATGTAACTGAAGATCTCTTTACTAATGGATCAGTTTCATTATTTCTTACACCAATATAAAACTCTGTATTTCTTCCATCTGAATCAATAATAATAAATACAGATGCATTATAAGTAGATAATGTATTAAACACCGTTGTGAATTTATCGGTAGCAGATTCTCCCTTTTGATATACCATCTCTGTTATTCGATAGACGCGGACATTATCAATTAAATCTTCTTCCAAAGGAATCAGATTACCAATTGGAGCGATCTGCATTTCTGTCAAACGAGCCAGATACTTTTTACGAATTCCTTCTTCGATAATTTCCAAACGGTTTTTCACTGTCATTTCCTGTACTTCGATTATTTCAGTATTTTGTGGATTTGTTATTTCATTCATACAGCTTAACCTCTTTCAATTACTTTCAACTGGTCCTGAACTTTCATCAACCAATCAATATCATTCTGAAGCAATCTTTCTTCATCAGAGAGCTTTGCAGCTTCCTGATTCTTTAATTGTGTTTGTTCTTCAATGAGATCAGAAAGATGTTCAATATAGGATTCCGAAATATCTTTCTCATATTTCTGTATGCATTCGAAGAGAATTGTAATGACATTTTTCCCTTTCGAGCTCACAACTTCAGTAACATAATCTCTCCAATTTTGATAGTAATATGTTTTCTGCAGAACCAGTTCCTTTGGGGCATCTGATGATGCCTTAAAAAGCAGTCCGAATATATCCTCTTTAGGTTGAACATATTCTTCCTCAAACAATTTTTTAAGTGACTCGGCAATGACCACTTCATTTGAAAATTCCGGAACATTATATCCACCGGATGAAACCTGGAAACCAGTATCAAACTCTGCATTTCTATACCATGCTTCATAAACTGTATCTATATCTTGTTTTGTGGCATTCGCAGCACTTACTATATTCTCCAAAAACTTCATATAGTATTTTTTTACATCCGTTTCAAATTCAGTTGCAACGATTTCCGCTTCATAATCATCAGTGATTTTTGTCTTGCGTTTTCTCCAAATACTGATATCATTCAATAATTCATTTTCAATACTATTCCATTCTACCGGAATATCAATATTATCGCGGTTTATAAAATTCTGATATGCCTCTTTTAATCTGCGAATAATATCTTCATATTCATCAATGCGAGCGTGGACTTCTCTATTTACAACTGCGCATTGTTCACTTTCAGCTTGAAGACGTTCTGACAATTTATCAGTGATATTTTTGAATAAGGAAACTGCAGAATAGATATATTCTGAGACAGGATATACTTCGATGTATTTCTTCACGGCCGCATTATAAACTTCCGAAACGATATTAGGCTCATCTATTCCAAGATCCTTAATGATTCTCTCTACTTTTCCTGCATCTAAAGACGGATGAATCAAAAAGAATAACTGTGCATATTCTACATCTTCCCTTTCCATAAAATATCTGAGATTCTTTTGGAACACACCGATATTCTCCTTAAAAATATACAATAAAATAGGTGTGTTTCTTAAATCTGTATCCTTTAATTCGTCGATTGTCTCAACATACTCCACTGAAATATCCTTGTCATCTACAGTGGTTGAACTCAACTGATTTCCTTGGAAAATTATATACATATATGAACTCTCAAATAAATCTGCATTTTCACTTTTAAATGAATCAAAGTCAAAATTTCTATTTTCGTTCTCTTCGAACCAGGAAATAAGATTATCAATTAAGCTTGTTTTTTCATAGCGACCATCAAGCTTGTTTTTATGGAAGACATGCACCAGATCTTCTGAAACTTCTTTTCTTCTAAAAGCATCAACTACTTCCAAAAAATCTCTTTCCGTTCCTGAAAAATCCAGTTCAAAATCAAAGCCATTCATCTCATCGTAAAAAATATCCGGAATACGATGTACCCATTTTTGAAGGCTGCTATTCTGAAATTTTTCAACCAAACTATTAATTCTAGGAGCTTGCCCATTAAACTTTACCGATGTTTCTAAAAGATAAGGATTGTAATTTAATTCCGCTTTCATCATTTTTGATCACCTTCCCACTCTTCTTTTTTCTATATTACTTTCGAATGCTGTTCAAAAATCTGCACTTCCAAAAAAACTGGCAGCTACATCGGCCACCAGCTCATTAATCGTTATTTTATTATATCATGTATTATATTGACTGTGTAGAAAGAACAAATCACAATCAACAACTAAATGATTTTTCCCTCACTCGAATTATTTGAGAATCAGACACTGACCTTTGCAATTAACTTTTTTATGCCCCCAGGACAACTGACCTTTAACCACATAAACGGTATTACCAGCCTCATCATATATATCATAGCTGTCAAACCAAGAAAACAATCTCTGTTTGAATAACAGTTTCATACTGTGCCTTCTTCGATTTCTTATTGATCGGAATAAATTTTTCCATCTCATTTTCCTTCCTAAATGATTTGTAGAGGGAAGAAGAGCTAACCTTCTCCCACTGATTTATTTAAGTTTTTTCAAATATTGTACCGGTACTGCCTTCGTGAGCCATACTTCATTTACAGATTGAAAGAATTCACAACCGTCATGGTACATCTGACTTGCAAGTACTTCATACACCACAGGTCTCCCATGTCGTGAGCCGACAATAGTTGCAGTTGCTTCATCACCAGATAAATGGACATAGATACGGCTCTTTGGAATAAGTCCTTGTTCATCAATCGAGGCCACATATTTTTCTCCCGTTCCGTGATATAAGATTACCGGCGGCTGCTTCTTCGGAAGTTCTACATCCACGTCAATGGAATGACCTTGATTTGCTCTGATCAAAGTTTTGTCTTCATTGAAAGAATACCTCTGCTTGCTATCTGTTTTCACAATCTTCTCAAGCATTTCCATATCAATGTACTGTGTCTTTGAGATACCGGCCAAAAGTTCTTCAACACTTGCCCATCCATGTTCATCTAACGAGATTCCGATAGTATCTGGCCTGTGTCGGAGAATCAAACTGATAAATCTGCTTGTTTTATTTAAATCCATTTACATCACTCTCTTCCGTACCATTAATGAAGTTCTTTCAGTTTCTCCATTGTATATCCCATCGGATTAACGCTTTCTATTCCCTCAATATTTTCTCCATTGCCTTGCCTCTGGCAAGTTCATCCACCAGCTTATCGAGATACCGAATATCACGCATCAGCGGATTCTCAACATTTTCGACTCGAACACCACATACAACGCCAGTAATCTTCTCCTGGTTTGGATTCATTGCTGGAGCCTGTCGGAAGAAATCTCCATAGGAAATTTCACTATCCATGAGGTTATCAATCTGCTGCGCAGTGTACCCGGTAAGCCAGGAGATGACTTCTTCAACTTCTGCTCTGGTACGTCCTTTACGCTCCGCTTTTGCTATCAGAAGGCCATATACTTTGGAAAAGGACATGGCAAATACCTTTTCATTCTCCATGATTCTTTGTCTCCATTACTTGTGTTTTTTGTTTTTCTTCGGTCGGTTATCCATGTACTCATGAGCCAGGATATCCTTCAAAACCAGCATGGCATCCTGTTCTGAATAATTGTAATCTTCCTGCAGTTCCGTGAACATTCGACGGATCTCGGTAGCATACTTCGGAATATCCACTTCCTTCTGATAAGTGGCAAGAACAGGATACTTTGTACTCCAGGCCTTGGTCCAGTCCACCTTTTCCTGTTCTTCTTCGGTTGTATTTCGAATGATCTCTTCTATCTGGTTCATGATATTCCTCCTCATGCATGGTTTCCGGTTTCGTAGCACCACAAGACAATTCTTTTTATCAATTATCAATTCTGCATCGACTTTCCCATAGGGAATACGAATCGTTCCTTTATCCGTCTTATACCCTTTCAATGCTTCAGCAAATTTTTCAACTGCTGCAGGGCCCGGATACAAGCCGATGTGTTTCTTTGAAGCAGCAAAATGAACAATGTTATGACCTTTCCAGTAGGTCGGCATACTCCATGAAATGCGTTCTTCCGCTTCCGGTAATGCACTGCGAAGAATCTGACGGATATATTGCAGATCTTCCTGTTTATCCTCATCCTGGCTCAGGATATATTCATCTCAGTAGAGGACGAGCCCCCTACTGAGATGAGCCTCCGGCGGATGGCAGAGCTGCACAAGAGAAAGCAACTACGTTGCTGTGCAGCTCGCCTGCGAATCCTCTTTGAGATTCGCAATATTAACAATCATCTTTGGCTTTTCACCGCAGTAATGACTTTGCCCTTTTTTCTTAAACTCTCTTCCACATTTTGGACATTGCCACATTGGGCTTTTCTCACTGTCTCTTTCATGAAGAACCACTTCAACCATATCACCAAAGCTCTTGCCAATCTGCTTGCGTATCTGTTTTGTAACGCCGATGATGTAACACGGAGTTCCCAATTTTACCACTTGCCCACGATACGGAATACCATCAAATGTAGCATTTACCAACAAACGCCCTTTTCCAAAAAACTCTTTGATATCGTAAGGAACCTCTACATAGGCGGCATCCATATTCTCATTTTGAAGAATTCTTGCACAAAATTTTAATTCCATATTATTTGCCTTTCATTCTGTGAATATTATCCTCCGCAAATTCCGATTTTTCTATGCTATGAGTTAGATTTTCATCTCCGGTTCTCTTCACCCCATGTGCATAATTGATCCAAAACTTTCATGAGTGATTCCCCTCTCATTGTTAAAGAATACTCAACCTTCGGTGGAATCTGTGGGTACACCTCTCTGTGAATCAAATCATCATTTTCTAGTTCCTTCAAATTTTGGCTCAGCGTCTTATCTGAAATCTTCTTCAGATATCGTTGCAGTTCATTAAAACGTACCGGCTGATATTCCATTAGGCAATATAGAATAACCATTTTATATTTACCCGAAATCAGAGATAACGTATAACTGAATCCTGTATCTTCAAAATTTGCATTTTCAATATAATCTTTTATCATATACTTTCTCCAAGGTAAGTACCTAACGTAAAAGATGGTACTTGCTATTCTTCCTTTATATCAATATAATTATAAGCAGATTCATATAGAAATGCAATCAAATCATTATGCGGAGGTATCTACAATATGAAAAAAAATATAGGTGTCGTTCCAGCTGTCTATCCAATGCCAGTTCTGATGGTAGCTGCATATGACGCAAACGAAAAAGTAAATGTAATGAATGTAGCTTGGGGACAGATTTGCGATATGGATAAAATCATTCTGTTTATCGGCGAAGGTAAGAAGACTTGGCTGAACATTCAGGAAAGCAAAGCTTTTACTGTAGCTTTGGCTGATGAAGCACATGTAGATGTTGCAGATTTCTTTGGTATCGCTTCCGGGAACAAAATGAATGATAAATTTGAACGTACCGGTTACCATGCTGTAAAGAGTGACAAAGTAAATGCTCCGATTATTGAGGAATTCCCTGTCGTAATGGAATGCGAACTGCTGGAATTTCTGGAAACGGAGTATGTATCTGGAATCGTTGGAAAGATTGTAAATGTCAAGGCAGAAGAAGCCGTACTTTCTGAGAATGGAAAGGTCGATCCGACAAAACTTCAGGCACTAATGTTTGATCAATTCCAGAATGGTTACTACTCCACTGGAGAAAAAGTTGCAACTGCTTGGAATGCCGGTGTCGAACTGATGAAAAGGGATTGTCAAGTTTTTTGTGTAA
>DETV01000020.1 GCA_002361775.1 Eubacterium sp. UBA3279 | reverse complement strand
ATTTTTTATTATTTGTTTTATCATTTTTATAACTGTTTATTTGTGCTTTATTTTCTAAATTGTATTATCAATTTTAGTTTGTTTGAAAATTTCAAAAAATCGTATCATATAAAATTTTATCCAAACTCATACCCCGGGACACTGTTATTCATATAGGTTTCTCCTTCCAACGGTGCAAACCCAGTCACTTCCATATCTGTAACATGAGGTAAAGATGTGTGATAATCTGGAAAAGTAAAATTCAAAGTATATTCTTTCCCATTATAAACTGCCGTAGTTCCATCTCCCTGGAATACTGCCGTATGGGTTTTAAAAATCATATTCCTTGTTTCTTCCAACTCATTCACTTCATACACGGTAAAATCAAAAGAAGTATCCGAAATATTGGAAACATCAATTTCACAATAAATACCATCTCCCAGCTCCGCAGCCATCTTATAAACTTCCTCAGCAAAATATGTTCCCTCATATAAAATCACTGCTGCAGGCACTCCCTGCACCTCTGTCTTTGAAGACTGCTCTTCTTTCTTCTCTTCGGATTTTGAAGGTTCTTCTTGAGAAGAAGAGTTTTCTGTACTCTCATTTCCCTGAGAAGGTTTTGAAATCACCGGATCTTTCTTTTCCTGGTTTTGTGAAGTATCTTTTTCCTCTGACTTCCCGCTTTTTGAAGCTTCCGTATCTTCTGTCTTTTCTGAAGTCAAAGTTTCTTTTACAATCACCGGGGTTACACGGGGTTCTTCCTCCTCTGGCTGTATTACCGTTCCCGTTTCTTCTGTCTCCGGCTTCTCTTCTTTCTCTTTTTCCTCTTTTTGTCCACAGCCAAAAAGCAATGTACCTGCCACCATGATACTCGTAAAACACATCAACCACCTTTTCTTCATAACACATATCTCTTTAAATTGTAATTGTCATTTTTAGGCGGTTTTTTGTAATTTTTATGCAAAAAGAACACACATTTTCCAAATTTCAGAATATGTGTGTTCTTTTTTTCTTTTATTTCAGAACCCTTTTCTATCCTCTGTAATAGTTGATCAGACATCCTTTCAGAATAATGGTTCTCTCATCATCTGTCAGTTCACCCAGCTTCAGGTCGAATTCTCTCAGTTCCTCCCCTACCACGTAGGCTTTGATGGTATCCCATTTTTCTTCCACAGCCTGACGTATCTGAGGAATAAACAGGTAATCGCCGTTCTTAAACGGAAGTTCTCCTTCCGGAATCAAAAATGGCAGCATACCCCAGTTGATCAGGTTAGAACGATATCTCTTTGTGGCATATTCATTGGCAATATTTGCCCATCCTCCCAGTACCTTCTGGCAGGAAGCAGCCTGCTCACGAGCCGATCCATCGCCCGGTTTTACAGCAAAGATAGTAGAGCCAACACCCACGTTTGTTTTATCCACCTGTGGATATTTTTTACAGATAGCGGCAAATACCGGTTTCAGTTCCGGCAGAGCCTCTGCCGGACAATTGCCTTCCTGAATTGCTTTCTGGGCTGTCTGTACTTCTTTTGCTCTTCCCACATAGGCAGGATCTTTTCTGGACAAGGTAAATTCTGCCAGTCCCAGAGGATTGGAACGGAAGGAAGACGTCTCGCCGGAAGGGATCAATTCATCTGTGGTAGTAACAGGATCGTGAATCTCAGATACCACTTTCAGAATCATATTTTCAGCCAGCGCAGGCATCTCAGGCCAGTCTTTAATGTTTGGTCCAAACTGAATCTCCACAGAAGGATCTGCCACACCTTTACTGTCAAATACACGATTTGCATATATAGTGCTGTCAAAATAATATTTCGGGTTACTATATGTTCCTGTAAATTCTGTGGCAGGAGTAAGGCGTCCTTTATTCGCTGCTGTAGCGGCAATAGAACGGGCATCCATAAGCGCCACAGAAGAAATCTGTCCATTCTGGATCTTAGATCCTTCTCTGTTAGGGAAGTTTCTGGTTGAATGACGGATACTGAACGCATTATTTGCCGGAGTATCTCCTGCTCCGAAACAAGGTCCGCAAAATGCTGTTTTTACAACGGCTCCTGTAGCCAACAAAGTAGCCAGTGTACCATTTTTAGCCAGTTCCATATAAATCGGTGTACTTGCCGGATATACGCTCAAAGTAAATGCATCTGCTCCAATGCTTGCTCCCTTCAGAATATCTGCTGCTGCACAGATATTCTCAAATCCGCCTCCTGCACAGCCGGCAATAATTCCCTGTTCCACATATAATTTTCCGTCATGTACTTTATCTTTCAGGGTAAAGTCTACTTTACCATCCAGGCTCACCAGCGCTTTCTTTTCCACATCATCTAAAATATCCATCAGATTTGCATTCAGCTCGTCAATAGTGTATGTATTGCTTGGATGGAACGGCATAGCGATCATAGGACGGATCTTATCCAATTCTACCACGATCATACCGTCATAGTATGTCACAGCTCCCGGATTCAGTTCTTTGTAGTCCTCACTTCTTCCATGAACAGCGTAGAACTCTTCAATTGTTTCATCTGTTCTCCAGATAGAAGACAGACAGGTGGTCTCTGTGGTCATAACATCAATACCGATACGGAAATCTGCGCTCAGATTAGACACGCCCGGTCCCACAAATTCCATTACTTTATTCTTTACATATCCATTTTTAAATACAGCTCCGATAATAGCCAGCGCCACGTCCTGAGGACCAACTCCCGGAATAGGACTTCCCGTCATATAAACGCCTACTACTCCCGGCATATTGATATCATAAGTTTTAGACAATAACTGTTTTACCAGTTCCGGACCGCCTTCTCCCATAGCCATGGTTCCCAACGCGCCATATCTGGTATGGCTGTCAGAACCTAAGATCATCTTGCCGCCCCCTGCCAGCATTTCTCTGGCAAACTGGTGGATAACTGCCTGATGAGGCGGTACATAAACTCCGCCATATTTTTTCGCGCAGGTCAGTCCAAACATATGGTCATCTTCGTTGATGGTTCCGCCTACGGCACACAGAGAGTTGTGGCAGTTGGTAAGAACGTAAGGAACCGGAAATTTTTCCAGTCCGGAAGCTCTTGCTGTCTGGATAATTCCTACAAAGGTAATATCATGAGATGTCAGTTTATCAAACTTGATCTGCAGTTTTTCCATATTGCCAGAGGTGTTGTGTTCCTCCAGAATATGATAAGCCATTGTCTGTTTTGCTGCCTGAGCTGGCGCCGGTAATCCCTGAGCAGCAGCTTTTGCAGGCTCCATCAACTCTGTACCATTTACCAGGTACATACCGCCTTCTGATAATTGAATCATAATAATCACTCCTCTTCTTTTTCTTTAGTCATTCTGCTCCATATATTTCATATAGCTTACCACCATCATAGCGATCTTAAAGGTAAGCGCATCATCGAACACCCGAATATCCAGTCCTGTGCTTTTCTGTAATTTTTCCAGTCGATATACAAGAGTATTTCTGTGTACATACAACTGTCTGGAAGTCTCAGATACATTCAGATTATTTTCAAAGAACTTATTAATCGTAGTCAATGTTTCATCATCAAAAGTATCCGGAAGTTTCTCTCCAAACACTTCCTTCATAAACATCTGACACAGAGGAATCGGTAACTGGTAGATCAGGCGGCCAATTCCCAGATTATTGTAAGGCACAATAATTTTTTCCGCATAAAATATTTTTCCAACTTCCAAAGCCATCTTTGCTTCTTTATAAGAACGGGATACGTCTTTGATCTCGTGGATAATATTTCCAAATGATACCCGCACCTGAGACATAGCTTCCACATTCAGCATATCCACCAACGTTCTTGCCACTTTCTCCAGATCTGCATAATCATCTGTTTCTTTCAGCTCTTTCACAATAATAATATTTCTCTCATCTACAGCCGTGATATAATCCTTTGGTTTGGATGCATACAGACTCTTGATCGTCTCCATGGCGCTGCTGTCTTTTTCATACCGGGTTTCTACCATAAATACTACTCTGCGGGCCTCGGTATCGATCCGCAGCTTCTTCGCCCGATTATATATATCCACCAAAAGAAGATTATCCAACAGAAGATTCTGAATAAAATTATTTTTATCCAACCGTTCTTTATATGCAATAATCAGATTTTGAATCTGACTTACGGCGATTTTTCCAATCATATAAGCGTCTTCACTGCCGCCTCCCGTCACCAGAATATACTCCACATTCTGATCGTCATATACTTTAAAAAAATGATATCCCTGCAGTACCTGGCTGTCTGCCGGAGATTGCGCAAACTCCCTGATATATTCAGATTTCGGCCCATTCTCACTGAATGTAGTTGCCAGCATCTGCCCTTCTATACTGAGAACGCAAAGGTCAATCCGGGTAATTGCTCTTAATTCATCGATTGTTTTCTGTAAAACCTGACTGGAAACCAAGTTCTCACTCCCTTTCATAGTTAATCTTGCTTATTCAAATATATCGTATTTTTTTAAAAAAATCAACAAAAATGACGTCAACCCAATGGATTGACGCCACTCAATGCATTTTATATTAGTTTGTAATTGTAAGTTCTGTTTCTTTATCGAATACGTGAACTTTGGACATATCCAGACCGAATTTAACTCTGTCGCCTGTTCTGCATGTTGTATGAGGATTAACACGAGCTGTCATGTTGAATCCCTGAACATCGAAGTACAGGAATACTTCAGCACCCAGAAGCTCGTATACGTTGATAGTAGCTTCTACTGTGCTCTCTGGGAATGCTTCTGCTTCGTCTGTTACGTTTTCCGGACGAATACCCATAACAACTGTCTTTCCATCATATCCGCCATCGATCAGGGCTTTACCTTTTTCTGCTGGCAGTCTCAATGTGTATTTTCCAACCTGCAGGTCAACGTCTTTTCCTGTTACTTTAACAGTAGCATCCAGGAAGTTCATCTGAGGAGATCCGATGAATCCGGCAACGAACAGGTTTCCAGGAGCATTGTACAGGTTCTGAGGTGTATCTACCTGCTGTACAACACCATCTTTCATAACTACGATTCTGGTTCCCAGAGTCATAGCTTCTGTCTGGTCATGTGTAACGTAGATGATTGTAGCGCCCAGTCTCTCATGCAGTTTGGAGATCTCTGTTCTCATCTGTACACGAAGTTTAGCATCCAGGTTAGACAGAGGCTCGTCCATCAGGAATACTTTAGGATCACGCACGATAGCACGTCCCATAGCTACACGCTGTCTCTGACCACCGGACAGAGCTTTCGGTTTACGATCCAGCAGTTTCTCCAGGTCAAGGATCTTAGCTGCTTCTTTTACCATTTTGTCGATCTGATCTTTCGGAACTTTTCTCAGTTTCAGACCAAATGCCATGTTGTCATATACTGTCATATGAGGATACAGAGCGTAGTTCTGGAATACCATTGCGATATCTCTGTCTTTCGGCTCTACATCGTTAACTACTTTATCACCAATCTTCAGTGTACCACCTGTGATTTCTTCCAGACCAGCGATCATACGCAGTGTTGTGGATTTTCCACATCCGGATGGTCCTACGAAGATGATAAATTCTTTATCTTCGATTTCAAGGTTAAAATCTTTAACGGCTTCAAATCCGTTAGGATATGTCTTGTTAATGTGCTGTAATGATAAACTTGCCATATTGAATCTACCTCCTGATATAAAATGCATATTATTTTAAAATTATTTCGTCACAATACGTTCTCTGTGAACTGTACTCAGTATAACGAATATTGGGTTTTCACGCCATACCCGAATTTACCAAAGATTTCTCTGGGGGGTTGGCAAATATGTCTCTGCCCCAGGCACAATTCCAACTTCTCCGACAGATTGACCAAAATTTTCTCAGTTTCATATACAGATTGACGAATTCCTGTTTTCTGCTTTCTTTATTTGCATTTTCAAAGTATTTTCGTTATACTAATAACAGCGCTTTGCGTACTTGCATCTTATGACTATAACATCATTTTTTAGAAAAGAGGAATAAGTAACCTATGAGTAATCTTTTTAACCCTGAAAACAAGTTCTTTGTCTTTATGGGAAGAGTAGCGGATCTTATGATTCTGAATTTCATCTGTATCATCTGCTGTCTTCCTATTGTAACTGCCGGTCCGGCTATTACAGCCATGTATTACACCACCCTGAAGATGGCGCGAAATGAAGAAACCTACATATTAAAAGGATTCTTCCACTCTTTCCGTCAGAATCTGAAACAGGGTATCATCATCAACCTGATCATGCTGGTACTGGGAATTGTTCTCGCATTTGATCTGTATTTTTCCCGGATGATGCAGGGAGAAGGCACACTGTACAAAGTACTCACCTATGTTTTTATGGTAGGTATTACCGTATATGCCATGGTACTCACCTACATTTATCCGGTACTTGCCAAGTTCTACAATACCATCAAGCATACCTTTAAGAATGCATTGCTGATGTCTATCCGTCATCTTCCTTATACTTTGCTGATGTTGGCCATCACAGTTGCTCCTGTTATCATCGGTATCTTTGTTGATGGAGCGCTGCCTATGGTGATGCTGTTTTACTTCCTGATGGGATTTGCCGTTGTCAACTATATTCATTCCCTTTTCTTCGTGAAGATTTTTGACAAATATATTCCTCAGGAGGATGCAGAAACAGCTTCTGAAGAAGAAAAAGAAATTGATACTTCTGTTTTTACAAACCTTCATCCCACCAATGAAGTCAGTGAAGAAATCCCGGAGAAAAAAGCTCCCTGGGAAACAGATAGCGCAAAAGAAGAATAGTTACGAAGCATTCACATAAAAAAGGGGCTGTCGGTAAATAACGTTTTTTAAAGCTGACAGCACCAAACAAAAATATCCTGACAGTTACAAGGCTTTCTGGCTCTGCAACTTATTCAGGATATTTTTATTTTGGTAAATAC
>DETV01000057.1 GCA_002361775.1 Eubacterium sp. UBA3279 | reverse complement strand
CTACACTTTTATTTCTTGCTTTTTTCCTCTTCCGTGTTATAATTTTTTTGTAAAAATAAAGATTTAACATAATAAAAGGAAGGTTTTCTATGAATAAGTTTTTTAAAAAGATAGGAATTTCTATCCTTACTCTTTCGGTAACATTACCGTCTGTCACTTTTTTCCCTCTATCTTCTACCATTGTCCAGGCTGCTTCTTCCAATGCCAGGATTCATTATCTTACGCTTCCCTCTAATACAGAGGCTATTGTCCTGGAATGTAATGGCAGGTTTGGTATGGTAGATTCTGGAGAAGATAAAGATTACCCCACCGGCAAGGATCCCAGGTATCCAAAACGTCCTGGCATCGTTACCAATGCTGGTTATGAAACAGAAGTAATTAATTACCTGCACAGTTTAGGTGTTAACCGGGAAAACTTTGAATTCTATATCGGTACCCATCCTCACAGTGACCACATCGGCACTGCTGATGAGGTTATCGAAGAATTTCACCCAAAGCGAGTATATATTCAGGAATACAAGGATTCCTACATATCGAATGAAGCCGCCCTCTGGGATAATCTTTACGTCTACGATCAGATGCTTCAGGCAGCATCCGACACGGGTGCTACTATCATACAAAACTTTGTTCCAGGAGCGCCTTTATATCCGGAAAAGGTATCTGTTGCAGGAAATATTTTCTGGGAAGATCAGGAAAATCAGGATGGAATCCGTCCTGAACACCTCAAAGTAATCCTCACCAATCCTCTTACCCAGGAAAAAACAGAACAGACAATCACTCCCGATCAATCTGGAAAATGGCGTTACCAATTTACTCAACTTCAAAAATACGATGATAACAAAAATGATATTTCTTACCAAGTTGAAGTGACTGCACCGGATGGTTATACAATTTCCTCGGAAAATGGATGGGATTTTACCTGTTCTCATCAAGTGACCACGACGAATCAGACGGTGACTGTCAACTGGGATGATTCTACTGCCCCTGAAGGCAGCCGTCCCACTACTTTAAATGTAGAACTTCAAAAACAAACAACCGAGGATTTGTGGGAATCAGTACAATCTTTCTCTCTTACATCGGGTGCATCGGGTACATGGAATTACCAGCTATCTCAGTTACCTCTGACATCGGAAGATGGTGCTTCTATAATTTATCGCCTGCATGTAATGGATGAAATCACCAATTATACTTTTGATTGTCCGGAAGGGAAATTTTCCATTACTGCTTCCTATATTGGAGAACCAACTGCTCAAGATAAACCCCACAGCGGTATTCAGGATGATTTTTCCAACATTGATAATACAGGAACCAGTGACCAGATGCAAACTTTCTCCATTCCTGCTACAGACCGGGTAAATCCTGATAACCAATTAGATCCCACCATGGTTCAGACCGGAGAAGACGCCGCCCCTGCACAAACCGGAGTTTTTGACACCTTAGCCCAGACACAAAATACAATCTCCACTCCCACCTTTACGCTGGGCGGAGACATGAAGATAGAAATCATGAATTATGGAGGCAATTATAAAACCAATCCCAAACCAGACGCCAATTATTTTTGCCTGGGAGTTAAAGTTACTGCCAACGGCAAAACTGCTTTTTTGGCAGGCGATATTAACAACTATGAAGGTTCAGAAACTACATTGGCTAAGCAGTTAGGTCATGTGGATATTCTTACTTTGGGACATCACGGGTATTACGGTTCAAATACTAACGGCTATGTAAAAAAACTCACTCCAAAAATGATGATCCTTGCCGGAAATTATAAAGCAGTATCTACCCAAACACTTTCTTCTGGCGAAAAAAGTACTTTAGATACTCTTATAGAAATGGGAAATTCTGGTGTTCCATTGTATCCAACTGCATGGTATAGCAAAAAAATCCCGGCTATTATAATTAATTTCAATACTCAACTGAGTAATAATATTCCGTCAAATACTTCTTTTATCGGTGGAACAGATTTATACTCATCCGTGGAACATATTTATTACAAAAACGGACTTCCAACTCCTTATAACGGTGTTCTTTCTTCCAATGGATATACCTGTTATTTTCAAAATTCTCCATCCGCTTCCAAAAATACCTGGTACAAAGACTCCAGCGGAAGTTACTACTATTTTGGAGAGAATGGTCTGAAAGTAACCGGTTGGATTCAATCAAACGGCAAATGGTATTACACCGATGATTCCGGAAAAATGCAAACTGGATGGATCAATAAAAACAATAAGTGGTATTATCTAAGTTCCTCTGGCGCCATGGTAACAGGCGCTCAAACAATCAATAATAAAGCCTATTATTTTGCTTCCAATGGTGCTATGGTCACTTCTACCTGGGCAGAAGGAAAATACTATGGACCAGACGGTGTATGGATTCCTTATTATAAAAATGAGCATTGGCGAAAAAACAATACCGGCTGGTGGTATCAGCGAACTGATGGAAGTTATCCGGTTAATCAATGGGAACTGATTGACGGCGCATGGTATTACTTCAACAACGCAGGTTATATGGTTACAGGATGGCTCAATCTGAACGGCACCTGGTATTATCTGGATAAAAACGGAGTTATGCTTGTCGGTTCTCATAAAATCAATGGCACCTGGTATTACTTTGACGGTTCCGGTAAGATGGTAACCGGTTGGGTCAATATGAATGGCACCTGGTATTATTATGCACCTGGAAATGGCGGTATGTACGGACAGGGCTGGCACTGGATCAACGGCAAATGTTACTATATGTACGCCTCCGGCGCTATGGCTGCCAACACCTGGATCGGTAACGACTATGTGGATGGTTCCGGCGCATGGGTTCCCGGATACGCCCGGGCTTCCTGGATTCAAAGCGGTAACCGCTGGTGGTATCGACACAGTGACGGTTCTTATACCCGTTCCGGTTGGGAACTGATCAACGGTACATGGTATCACTTTGACGGTTCCGGCTGGATGCAGACAGGATGGCTTAATCTGAACGGCACCTGGTATTATCTGGCTCCCAGCGGTGCTATGTACGGACAGGGCTGGCACTGGATCAATGGCAAATGTTACTATATGCACGCTTCCGGCGCTATGGCCGCTAATACAAGAATTGGAGGCTACTATGTAGACGGATCCGGGGCTTGGATTCCTGGAAAATAAACAAAAACCGGTTTTGTTATTTCTCTTATCAAAGTGATCTGACAAATCCGGTTTTTTCTTAAATTTCCCTTACTTCCCTTGTTCCTGTTTTTCATGCGTGATATACTTTTTTTATTATGTTATAAATGAAGAGGCTTATATGAAACACACTAAAAAATTTCTTTTTTTCTTATTATTTCTGATTAGGATGTTTTCCCCGTCTTCTGTACAGGCAGCATTAAAAACCTCGGATCTGGAAACAGTTCCCTGGAATGCTGTGGCGGAAACATCCATGATCGATGAAAATGGCTGGCTTCAGTCTATGTGTGCAACAGACCAATATATTGTATGTCTGATCAATGGTTCTAAAAAAACCACAAAACCGGATACTCTTATTGCCTTTTACCGCAATACTACCGATGCTTCCGGCAACCCTGTAGAACAATATAGTTATGCTTTTCACGTAACAGAGACAGACTATGAACATGGAAATGGAATGACCTACAATCCCAATACACAGGAAATCGCAATTGCAGGACTTTTTACAAATGATTCCTCCAATAAAGGGGCCATTTTTATTGTGGATGCCAACACTTTAAAGTTCAAACGAAAAGTCACTGTGGGAAACGGCAGCCTGAATTATTTCGGTATTGATTATATCCCGGAAAATGACCAGTATGTGCTGATGGCTAACAGAATCGCTGATTATGCCTTTGTATTTACTGATGGAAATTTTCAGATAACAAACACCTTGAATCTTCGGCTTTCTTACAGCCGCAGTTCTTTTCAGGATTTTATTGTTTCCGGAGATTCCATCATCAGTATTCCCTATATGCAGCGGGAAGGTTTTATGAACATTCTGGACGTATACTCTATTTCCAGGCAACAACGAGTGGGCAGCTATTATCTCACCCTGCCCGGACATGATTCTTTTGACGTAGAGCCGGAAGGAATCTGCCAATTAGAGGACGGTCACCTGCTTATGGCATCTGCTATCATAGGAACCCATAATTTCAAGCTATATGAAGCTTATCTTCCTCTGGTATACAGCATAACCTCCTCTGTTGAAAACGGAACTATTACCGAGTCTGCACTGGAAATTCCCCAGGGTGAATCTCCCACTGTTACTTATAGTTGTGAAGAGGGATATCGTCTAAAATCTCTGACCGTAGACGGCCAGGAACTCAATATTCAGGAGTATCCTGACAGTTATACTTTTTCAGATATACAAGCGGACCACACCATCCATGTGGCCTTTGAAGAAATTCCCCGGTATACCATCACAACCAGCGGGGAACATGGTACTATCGATAATAATCCTACCGCTTTGGAACACGAAAATCTTACTGTAAACTTTACTCCTGAAGAGCATTATGAACTGACGGATTTGATCGTCGATGGTACTTCTGTGGAATTGGAGGACCATATGACCTCCTATACTTTCTCAGACCTGACTTCTGATCATATTGTGGAAGCTGTTTTCACCCCTATTCCTTCCTATACTATCACCATAAAGGCCAAAAATGGGATTGTGGAGGAAACCCTGGCAACAGTATACAGAGATGAGTCCTATACCACAAAAGTTAAACCTGAGAAATATTTTACCCTTACCAGGTACCTGTTGGATGGAAAAGAAGCTCCCCTGGACAAGAAAAATGGAAATATTACTCTGAAAAATATTCAAAGTGATCATACCATTACCCTGATTTATGAACGAATCTGGCTTCGAGTTCTTATCCTGATCTGTATTTTTATTGCTGCTATTACAATTCTTTTTCTTCTGCTCCATATAAGAAGAATGAAGAAACGGCGTCAACGAGCAAGAGAACTGAGAAAAATCCGTCTGGAAAACCGTTACTTTTTCCAGACTATGGATGAACTGGAAGCGTTGGAAAACCATTTAAAAGAAAATCCAGAACATGAATCCCTGGCTGAAGAAACACTGGAACAACTGATAGACGATTTAAAACCTGATAAAAAAGAGTAACATAAAGCTGCCGCAGAATTATCACATTGTAATTCTACGACAGCTTTATACTTTTATCCTGTCAATATCTCATCTTAGAACCTTATTAATCCACCAAAAATCCACCATAGCCTGTTTTCCAATCCTGACTATCTTCTTCAGATTAATGGAATTCACACCGCCCTGACGGGGTCTGAAAGTAATCGGTAAAAACTTCACTTTGCATCCTTGTTTTACAAAGATAACAGAAATCAATACATTGGACAGATTAAATTCCGGTGGAATCAAAGAAATATATCGCTGCAATGCGTCTCCCCGCATTAGTCTAAAAGGTGTATTGGCATCTCTGACAGAAACGCCAAAGCAAATCCATATCACATACTTCAATATTTTTGTCACAAACACTCTGGAAATACCATCTTCCCGTTTATTTCGATGGCCTATCACCATATCATACTCATCTTTTTCCTTCCAGAACATTTCAAATTCTTCCGGCAATGTCTGTCCGTCTGAATCTGTCTGAAATATAAATTCTGCCCCTTGTTTTAATGCATATTCATATCCGTATAATAAAGCTGCGCCGTGACCCCCATTCTCTTTATGTAAAATCTGTACCAAAGGATGGGTTTCCCCATATTTTTCTACTATGGAAAACGTCTGATCCCTGCTTCCATCGTCTATGATAACTAATCGGGATTTTCCATCTCCATGGTGCTTTTCTATTACCGGATACCAGTCTTCTAAAACCTTTTCTATATTTTCTTCTTCATTATAAGCGGGAATAATGATGTATAAGCTATTCATATTCTGTTCTCCTATTTCAGCCATTCCCTCAAATATTTTCCGCTACAGATATCTCTGTGGGGATTAAACATTTTATTAAATTCTATATATTTCTCTTCGTACTTATCCACAACGTGATCGATATTTTTTATGTTTTTCAACAATTCTTCCTGAGTTTTCACCACCGGACCTGGCAGAATGTGGATATCCAGGTAGAAATCCCTCAATTCATGTTTATAACTTTCATAATCGTACATATAAAACAAAATCGGGCGTTCCAGATTTGCAAAGTCAAAAAACACACTGGAATAATCCGTGATCAATATATCCGCTGCCAGATATAACTCATTCACATCATCTATATCCGAAACATTTTTTATAAATTCACCATACTGTTCAAAATCATACTGATTACTGATAAAATAGTGTGCCCGGAAAAGAATCACATACTCTTCTCCCAACTCCTGCTTCCACTTTTGAAAATCCACCTGCAAAGAATAAGAATATCCTTCTCCCGGAATATGTTGGTTTTCCCTCCAGGTTGGCGCATATAAAATCACCTTTTTATCCCGGGGAATTCCCAGTTTTTCCTTAAATATTTCCTGTCCTTTTCCCTTTTCCCTGTAAAGCGCATCATTTCTGGGATATCCCATTTCCAATAACACATCTTCTTTTCCCATTTCCCGCAAATGAAATGCAGAACACATTTTTTCCGAATAAAACGGAGAAGGCGAAGGCATATGCGTAACCCGCTTTGTCTCCTGCAGATAATTTTCTCTCACTTCCTGCAGAGAACCTTCTTTTTCTGCATATTGCTCCAGGTCATATCCCAGCTTCTTTAATGGCGTTCCATGCCAGCACTGAATGTATTCCTGTCCCTCTTTTGGAGAAAGTTCCCGGGGAAGCCGGGAGTTGGTGATCCAGTATTTTCCTCTTCCATAGGCCTGGTAATACTCCGGGCTTCTGTATTTCACCACTTTTGTTCTCGGATTTTTTTCTAAAAAACTATATTTTTCCGGTTCCCGAAAAGCCCATATCTTCTCCCAGGATGTATACTTTTCCTCTTCCATCATTGCTTCATAGAAGGCTTTTGGACTACAGGCATACTTTTTCCCCATAAATGATTCAAAAATCACAGTATGAGACTGTACTTCATAAACTTTGGCATATTTTTTCTGATACACTCTTGATTTCCATGCATAATATACTTTTAAACTTCCCCGTTTCATCCAGGGAGTCAGGCTGCATATTTTCCCCAGCCATTTCCATGCATTCATTCCGTTCCTCCTATGCCATAAATTCGTTGTATTTTTCTAATACCTGATCTGTAGGACCCTGCATACGGATTTCTCCCTCATGCAGCCACAAAAGGCTGGTACACAACTTCTCCAGCGTTTCCGTACTGTGAGATACGATTACTACGGTACGGTTTTCATCTGTGATCAATTCTTTCATCTTTTTGTAACTCTTCTTTTTAAACTTGGCATCACCCACACTGAGAACCTCGTCAATCAGCATAATATCTGTTTCCAAAACTGCTGTGATAGAAAATGCCAATTTGGAATGCATACCGCTGGAATATGTTTTAACCGGCATATCTATAAATTTTCCCAGACCTGCAAATTCGATAATTTCATCCATTTTATCCCGAACCTGTTGCTCCGAAAATCCCAAAAGCATTCCAGATAAAATAATATTTTCCCGACCACTCAACTGCTTCTGAAATCCCACACCGATAGACAGCAAAGATACGGAATCAGTTTCCAGATCAATACTTCCCTCATCCGGTGAAAATATCCCGGCAATAGCCTTCAAAAGTGTGGATTTTCCACTTCCATTTTTCCCCACAATACCCAGAATTTCCCCTTTTTTCACATCAAAAGAAATTCCCTTTAATGCCTCCACCACTTCCAGCTTACTTTTTTTAAGCTGAAAAAAACTTTTCCTCAGAGACAAAGATTTTACACATTTATATGTGATCTTCAAATCTTTTACTTCTATTGTATTTCCCGGCTTCATTTAAATCACCTTTACATAATTATTTTCGTTTTTGTAGATGGTCTGAATCCCGATCACTGACAGCGCTACGCCCACAATAAACCAGAGTAAAATCAACCAGTAATTTGGCGTATGACAATACACAAGACTTTCCCTACATGCATCAATCAGAAAACCAATCGGATTGATACGCAAAAGCAACGTGGCAACGGCTTCGTTTACCCTGTCAGAAATCACATAAAAAATACCTGACATATAAAATAAAACTCGAAGTCCCACATTAGTCAGATTTTTTAAATCATTAAAAAACACTCCAAAATGGGCAAAAATGGTACTGATTCCAAAAGTAAGCAATAAAAGATCCATCAATACAGGAATCACAAACAATACATTCCAGGAAATCGGTACTTGAGACCAGATCATCATTACCACTACAATACCAAAAGAAATTGCCATCTTAAACAGATTTTGTCCTAATAAAATCAAAATCAGAAAATATTTGGGAATATATACCTTCGTAACCACTGCCCGGTTATTTGCTACAATTTTCACACTGCCAGACAATGTCTTATTGAAAAGATTCCACATAGACAAGCCCACAAAAACGAAAATATGGAAATATTCCTTCTTCTGGCCAAAAATCACCATAAAAATAAACCAGTAAACCAGCATAAATAAAATCGGATCCAGAATCCACCATAGCCAGCTCAAATGTGAGCTGGCTACTTCTGTTTTCAGACCCGATTTAACCGCATACTTTGTATAAGGCAAATAACGCCTCATATCCTTTACAAATCGTTTCATTCTTTTCCTCCGGATATCTTTCCGCACTCTTTTGCATCCTCTGCTTCAGATCCTACATCGTTTCCAGATTCTCCTTCGCCTTCCAACATATCTTCATCCAATTCTTCTTCCTCTTCCGGTGTTTCATACCATTCAAACAAGTCTCTTTCCCTGGCTGTGGATGTAACAGAAATCTCCGGAAATACTCTGGCAACAAATCTTGCCGCCGCCTGTCCATCTTCTAAGTGGCTGAACATTCTGTTAAATTCTGCATATTTTTCATCATACTCAAAATGTTCTATGCTGTCACGAATGGCTTCCGGCAACTCTGCTTCTTCTGTAATAATCCGTCCGGGAAGCTTATCAATTCCAAAATAGAATCCCCTAATACTGTCTTTATAATCCTCCAGATCATACATATAAAACAGAATCGGTTTCTTCAAAATACCATAATCAAAGAATACACTGGAATAATCTGTAATCAATAAGTCTGCGATCAGGTACAGATGATTAATGTCATCGTAGTTAGAAGCATTGTAAATAAATCCTTCAAAATCTTCAAAAGAAAATTTACTTGCCACCAGATAATGCACTCGGAATACAATCACATATTCCTCTCCCAGATTCTGACGCAGTTTCTCAAAATCAAGATTCAAATCATAGGTAAATCCTACTCCTGACTGGTGCTGATTATCTCTCCAGGTTGGCGCGTACAAAATCACTTTCTTACCTTCCGGTATACCCAGTCTCTCTTTAATTGCCAGAATATCCTCCGGCTTATGATTCAAAAGAAAGTCATTTCTGGGGTATCCCACTTCCATTACCTTATCTTCCATCTTGTTTTCTTTTAAGTTCCAAGCAGAAATAAACTTTTCGGAAGCAAAACGGGAAGGAGATAAAATATAAGAAAATTTCTTGGCATCTGTATCGTATTTTCGCCGAATATCCTCGATAGAATCAATGGCATTTTCAGAAGTCTGAAGATCATATCCCAGACGTTTCAACGGTGTTCCATGCCAACACTGCACATATACCTGTTCCGGTTTTGGCCATACATGATCCGTCATACGATAATTGGTAATCCAATACTTTGCCTTGGCAAGCTTTCTCTCATAAATTCTGGCAGTCTGGCGAATCACCTTTGTATTGGGATTTTTCTCCAAAAACTTATGCTTTTTTGCATTCTTGAAAGCCCAGATAAATGTCCAGTCATCGAATTCTTCGTGAGAAATCATATATTCATAGACAGCCTTAGGACTGCATCCATATGTTTTTCCATTAAAAGAATTAAAAACTATTGTTTTCTCATCCGGAACAACTTTGTGACTTCTCCACCAGTAGTACAGTCTGCGCTTCAAATAAAGCGTTCTTCTCCACACCTTTCGAAATCCGGGATGTTCTTTTCCATAATCCCCAATCTTTCTTTTTATGGGACGTTTGACATACTTTCTGATTAACTTTCTCCACTTTCTTTTCAACTTCCGGCTAATTTTCATTCTGCTTTCTTCTCCTGCTGTTTTCCCAGATCTTTTTTAATCTGTGTAGTAGAAATCTCAGGGGTTCTTGGAAGATAAACCACTTCGCAGTAATCTTTCAAAAAGTCAAACTTTCCTTCCCAGTCATCGCCAATCACAAAAGTATCCACCTTAAATTCCTGCACGTCGGAAATCTTCTGTTCCCAGGATTCCTCAGGAATTACAAGATCCACATACCGAATAGACTCCAGAAGACTCTTTCTTTCTTCATAAGAAAAATAACATTTTTTCTGTTTTTCATTCCAATTGAACTCATCAGTTGAAAGAGCTACAATCAGATAATCTCCCAAAGCCTTCGCTCTCTGAAGTAATTTTACATGACCGTAATGAAGCAGGTCGTAGGTACCATATGTGATAACCTTTCTCATTTTATTCTCTCCAATCTAATAATTCTCTAGTGTATTGAACAATCTTCTGACAGCAAGGTTCCTGAATCTCGTTGAAAAACAGATTCATTTCTTCCCGCTGACACACGTAACCATCATAATTATACAACAAACCCTCTATAGAATTCAAGAACTCCTGAAAACTTTTTGGTTTTGGTCCCGGAGTCACCTGATCATATGGGAAATTCATTCCTCTTTCATCCAAATATTCTTCCCTGTCATAAGGTAAAAAGAGCATAGGTTTCCCGGTAAGAAGAAAATCAATATAGATGCTGGAATAATCCGTAATCAACAGATCAAATACATTCAATATCTCCATAATATCCGCCTGTCTGTCTTCATTGAGCAAGCGGATTCTGCTTTCCGGTTTACTATCCCATGCTTCCAGCCACTCTTTTCCTGTCTGATCATATAAATGTAGCCGGATACAAAGAACAATTTTTTCTTTTTCCAGCCAGTGTACCAATTCCTTCTCATCCATATCTTCAAAGGGAAAAAGACGGGTAGGTGCGTGATCTCGAAAGGTAGGAGCATATAAAATCACTTTTTCATATTCCGGAAAATCCTTTCCATATATTCTCCGAAAAACCTCTCCCCTATTCAGGGACAAAAACAACATATCATTCCGTGGCTGCCCCCATACTTTAATCCTGTCCGGCTCTACCATAAAACTTCTGCTCATAATGTCCACTAACCGGGAAGAAGTTGTCACAACCCCTTCGTAATTATTGGCAAACAAATACTTATAATACTTTCTGGTAAACCAGGACAGATTTTCCTGCTCCATCCCTATCTTTTTTAGCGGAACACCATGCCACAGATTAATAATCACATATTTTTTTCTAAACCCAACACCATACAGAGGCGGCGCCGTAGAAGTAAACCATACTTTACAGGAAAGAATCTTTCGAATGCCTTCCATGGTTGTTCCATCCAGAAAATACCCTTTTCCATATTTTTCTTCCAGTTCTTTTCTCTTTTTTTCATCATTAATCACATAATAAGGACGGATATTGGGACAATGCTCCTTGATATACAGAAACAGATAACTGGAATTATAATTGAACGTATTATTATGTACAGATGAAAACACCCAACATTCCGGGGAAGGTTCTCCCCGGAATGTCAGGCGCGCCACCATTGTTTTTATCAAATTAACAATTTTATTCCACATGATATCTACCTTTTTAATACAAAAATAATACAGGCTACAGGAGCTGACAAAAATGCGGCTATCCCTTCTTTAAGAAAAGAGAGATACTCTTTACTCCTTAAATGGGCATATGCCAGCACAAGATAATGACGCATACGGATTCTTCTTATCACAGACCTTCTCAACTGCGGGAAAAATGCTTTTTTAAACTCATATAACGCATTCTCTCCCTGTATCTTACTTTCTCTGCTGGAAAGTCCCTCTGTCTCCCGGTGAACCATTGCTTTCACCTCACAACAGGGAATATAAGAGAATTTTCCTCCGCCAAGAATGGCAGCTTCCATAAGATAAAACTCGTCCCCCACATCAATAGGAGGGAAACCACCAATTTTTTCCAGATAATCTGTTCTGAACATCAGAGTATCTGTCCCCGTCAGATGGTATAACAAATGATATTCCAGCAGCTCTTCCTTTGAATACGTTGTGTCTGCATCCAGAAAATATCGAACCCTCTTTTCTTCTAATTTACCATTTTCATTATACAATGCCAAATCTGTAATAGAAAAATCTACTCCCCACTTCTCCATATGAGAAACCTGACGAAATATTTTTTCTGGCATATATTTATCATCATCATCCAAAAAAGTTACATACTTTCCTTTTGCTGCACAAATTCCCCTATTTCTACTCTCTGCAGAACCACAATTTTCTTTGTTTTGTATGTAATGCAAAGGAATACCCACCTTATTCTCCCATTGCTCTACAATCTTCTCCACTCGATGATTCCAGACAACATCTGCATTATCGTCCACAAGAATTACTTCCATATGCGGATACGTCTGCATAACAAGACTGGCTAAAGCTCTCTTCAATTCATTTTCCCTATGAAAAGTAGCCATAACTACAGAAACCAAAGGACATTCCTCTGAAGCTATATCAGCTATTTTCTCATCCGTATCTTCTGCTTTCATAGCTCCCGTTCCGCCCTCCTGCACTCCCTCATGCTTCAGTACCGATATGGCCGTTAAAAACATACACTTTATATCCAGCCAAAAACTCTGATTCTTCGCATAATATCCATCCAATTCTGCCTTTTCTTCAATGGAAATCGTATCTCTTCCATGAATCTGCGCCCAGCCGGTAAGTCCCGGCAAAACGTCATTGGCTCCATACCGATCCCTTTCCGCCAGCAAATCATATTGATTCCAGAGAGCCGGACGGGGACCTACGATACTCATATCTCCTTTTAAAATATTGATCAATTGCGGCAGCTCATCCAGACTGGTTTTTCGCAGAAAACCACCGGATCTTGTAATATACTGCTCCGGATTTTTCAAAAGGTGAGTTGGCATATCATTAGGCGTATCGGTACGCATAGTACGAAACTTCAAGATATCAAAATAACTTTTATGGATTCCTACCCGTCTCTGTTTAAAAAAAATGGGCCCCGGAGAATCTAATTTAATCCACAGACAAATCACCAGAAATACAGGGGATAATAATCCCAGGGCAAAAGCAGACACCACAACGTCAAAACAGCGTTTGGGCAGATAATGATTTTTCATGATAGGTTACCTTTCTTTACTCATTAAATTTGCTATTTCTTCTTCTGTAACTTCCAACGCTTCCGCTATCTGGGAAATTGACTTTCCTTTTCCTAACTTCGTCTGGATTATCTTCATTAAAAGAGTATCTCTTCCCTCTTTGATTCCTTTTTCTATTCCTTCTTTAATTCCTTCTTCACGGGCTTCTGCTCTCTCCATCCGCATATGTTTTTCCATATCATATTCATATATACTCACACTTTTCGCCTCCGCACGATTTTTCTTTAAAAATTCTGAAAGGATTCCTTCCCGAATACATTCTGTGATCGCCTGTTCCACCGCTTCTTCCAATTCCATTTCTTTCGCATTTTTTCTCACCCGGAATACATATTCCGCATATTCTTTCAGGGTTTCACAGGCATTTAATAAGGTTTCATTATATCCTTTGTTGATATGTAAACGCAAAATAGCGAGTACCTTGACATTTTTAGGCGGCTGCTTTGCAGCCACCGATATTTAAGCTTTACGGATCTCTGCTGGAAGTTTTTCTGACCAGGGCAGAAGATCTTCCAGAAAAGAATAATCCTTATCATTCATGTGTTTCGGAATCTCTTCCAAGAGATGCTGCACATAATCAAAAGGTTTCAGATTATTGGCTTTTGCAGTTTCTACAATACTGTAAATGATTGCGGAAGACTTGGCACCATGGATCGTATCGATCATCTGCCAGTTCTTCTTTCCGATACAAAAACCCCGGATTGCCCGTTCGGATGCTTAT
>DETV01000111.1 GCA_002361775.1 Eubacterium sp. UBA3279 | reverse complement strand
TTCAAATCCGGTCTGCGCCTCTCAAAGCCAGGAAAATTATTTTTTTGGCTTTTTTTGTGTCAAAATATATCCAGAGAGTGCATAGCGGCATAAAAAGTGAAAAGAGAGGATGATGGATATGGAAAGATTTTTAATTGACATACATGTACACACCAGTGAAGTAAGCGGGTGTGGACAGGTGAAAGCAGAAGATGGAGTGAGAATGTATCATTCTGCAGGTTATCAGGGCTTAATGATTACAGATCATTTTCATAAACAATATTTTGAAAGTTTAAAACCGGAAAGCTGGGAGAAAAAAATAGACCAATACCTGGAAGGATATCATAAAGCGCAAAAAGAGGGACAGCGTCTGGGAATGGAAATCTTGTTGGGAATGGAATTTAGGAATTGCGAAACAGATAATGATTTTCTGATTATAGGAGTTACAGAAGAGTTTTTATATACTCATCCATTTTTGTACGAATTGCCTTTAACGAAAGCGATTGATGTTTTCCACCAACATGGTATGCTGGTTATCCAGGCTCATCCGGTTCGCTGTCGGATCGTGGGAATGGAAGAGGGAAAATTGTATACTCAATACAGGACGGAAGAAATGTTGCATATGTTGGAAAAGTATCCGAACATGGAAGAAATGCCGTATGATCAGGGAATGAAAATGTTAAAAAGTACACCTGTGGATTCCTGGAAAATGCCCTTAAAGCTAAAGGTATGTGATTTGTTGTGTGAAGATAAGTTGGATGGAATAGAATCATATAATGGAAATTGCAATTGGATGCAGGATCCTCAGAGTGTAGAAAGTATTTTGGATAGACATCCAGAATATATACAGATTTCCGCATCTGATTTTCATGAGCCGGAACATTTGGCACGAGGTGGTATTGTCTTAAATAAAAGAGTGAAAACGTCCCAGGAATTGAAAGAAGCGTTAATAAAGGGGGATATTCTGGAAAGAATTCATTAAGTTTTGAAAGATTATGTGCAAAACTCTTGACATATAGGAGTTCCTGTGCTATTTTATATATAAATTTAGATTGGTAAACCGTTGAAGCGGAGATTAAAGTAATTATGCACGCACAGAGAGTCTGGGCAGGTGAGAGCCAGATCGGAAAGCAGGTTGCCAAATGGACCGCAGAGGGCACAGTCAAAGGCTTTAGCCGAGTATTCTGTGACGTGGAGGCATACGTCAGTTGCCGGGAATATGAAGGTATTTCGCAAAGTGCATGGGTCATTCCATGAAGCAAGGTGGCACCGCGGGTATAGTAGCTCGTCCTTGGAAGGCATTATTTATGTCTTCTGGGACGGGCTTTTTGTATTACGAAAAGTCCTCTTGAAACAACAGGAATTGTGATATACGTTCTGAAAATGATTAATAAAACGGAGGCAGAGAAATGAAAAAAGGAAGATTTGGAATTCATGGAGGACAATATATACCGGAGACCTTGATGAATGCGGTAATGGAGTTGGAAGAGGCTTATGAGCATTATAAAAATGATCCGGAATTTAACAGAGAACTGACGGAATTATTAAATGAATATGCAGGAAGACCTTCTCGTTTATATTACGCAGAACACATGACAAAAGACCTGGGTGGAGCCAAGGTTTACCTGAAGAGAGAGGATCTCAATCATACAGGGGCACATAAAATTAATAATGTGTTAGGGCAGATGCTTTTGGCAAAAAAAATGGGAAAAACGAGAGTTATTGCAGAGACAGGTGCAGGTCAGCATGGTGTGGCTACTGCTACAGCAGCGGCTCTTATGGGAATGGAATGTGAAATTTTTATGGGAGAGGAAGATACGAAAAGGCAGGCTTTGAATGTTTACAGAATGAAATTGCTGGGGGCTAAAGTACATGCCGTTACCAGTGGAACTGCCACGCTGAAGGATGCTGTGTCAGAGACTATGAGAGAATGGGCAAACAGAATGGAAGATACCCACTATGTATTGGGATCAGTAATGGGACCTCATCCTTTTCCCACTATTGTAAGAGATTTTCAGGCGGTGATATCAAAGGAAATCAAAGAACAGATATTGAATAAAGAAGGAAAACTTCCTGATGCTGTACTTGCCTGTGTGGGAGGAGGATCTAATGCAATTGGAACATTTTACCACTTTATTCATGATCCCCAGGTACGGCTGATCGGTTGTGAAGCAGCGGGAAGAGGTATTCATACAGCGGAAACAGCAGCTACCATTTCCACTGGAAAATTAGGTATTTTTCATGGAATGAAATCCTATTTTTGTCAGGATGAATATGGACAGATTGCACCGGTATATTCTATTTCTGCCGGATTGGATTATCCGGGAATTGGACCGGAGCATGCAGATTTGTATGATAAGGGAAGAGCAGAATACGTTCCGGTGACAGATGAAGAAGCAGTTGAAGCTTTTGAATATCTGGCAAGGACAGAAGGAATCATTCCGGCGATAGAAAGCGCGCATGCAGTAGCATATGCAAAGAAAATAGTTCCAGAGATGGAGAAAGACCAGATTGTTGTAATTACTATTTCAGGAAGAGGAGATAAAGATTGTGCGGCAATTGCCCGTTACAGAGGGGAGGATATTTATGAATAAGAAAATGATGAAAGCATTTACCAATGGAAAAACGTGTATTCCTTTTATTACGTGCGGGGATCCCACATTAGATATGACAGAACAGCTTGTTTATGCTATGGAAGAAGCAGGAGCTGATATGATTGAATTGGGAATACCTTTTTCTGATCCTACAGTGGAAGGCTCGCTTATTCAGGAGGCTAATATTCGGGCATTGGAAAATGGAGCAACTACGGATAAGATATTCCAAATGGTAAAAAGAATCAGGGAAAATTCTCAGATACCCATGGTGTTTTCCACCTATGCCAACGTGGTATTTTCCTATGGAGTAGAAAGATTTGTAAGTAAATCAGCACAGATGGGAATAAGCGCTCTTTTGTTGACTGATGTACCATTTGAAGAAAAAGAAGAATTTGACAGTATCTGCAAAAAATATGGAGTGGATTTTATTTCTCTGATTTCTCCAGCATCTTCTGAGAGGATTGCGCAAATCGCCCAAACAGCACAGGGATTTGTGTATTGTGTTCCCACAGCGGCAGCAGATTTGAAAGAAATGGAACGATTAATCAAAAAAGAAAAACAGATACCCTGCGTGGTGGGATGTGATGATTTTGATATGGAACAGATCAGAACAATGGCCGCTCAGGCAGATGGAATTATTGTCCAGTCAGCCATTGTGAAATTATGTCAGATATATGGAAAAAGATGTGTGGATTATGTAAAAACGTATGTAAAACAAATGAAACAGGAAATATCAAAATAGTAAAAGATAAAACTGTAAGATTT
The DNA here is from genome assembly GCA_002361775.1 of Eubacterium sp. UBA3279. GTDB lineage: Bacteria > Bacillota > Clostridia > Lachnospirales > Lachnospiraceae > Oliverpabstia. The sequence goes on along the minus strand of DETV01000111.1, from coordinate 15,766 downwards.
GTGAAAAAGAATGTAAGAAAGTGTTAAGACGTTAATCGTTTTCTTCCCTTGTATCTTGTAATAACTAAAGGTATAATAATAGATAAGCTGTAACTGTGAAGAGAATAAACGGTTTCTGCAGATTATTAGAATGTTAGGTGAAAAGATACGGGAGAATAGTATGTCTGACTTCAGGAAAAGAAAACCTATAGATAATACAATTTTATATGGTTTTGTTATGATTGCAGTTTTGCTGGGAATATTAGCAGTGATTTTTTTTGCTATGATTTTTCAGGGATATAGTAGAAATTTATCACAGAGCAAACAGGCAGCGGCAGCCGCGCCGGTAGAAGACAAGGCGTTGTTGAAAGAAACAGGTGCGGAGGAATATGTATTGAAGGACAGTGACAGCCGCTATTTGAATGAATATGACATCGCAGGATGGAGCGTGGAAAATATCAGGATTGCTAAGAATGAAATTTATGCCCGGCATGGAAGAATTTTTGAGGATGAAGATCTGGATGAATATTTCAGGAGTAAAAACTGGTATTGTCCGTCAGTATTGCCAGAAGATTTTTCTGTAGACGTATTTAATGAGTATGAAAAGAAAAATGTAGAATATCTGGCAGATGCACAATTAGGACTTCAGGGATATACCAGTGATACGTTTACTTATCAGGATACTTTTGGAGATAAAGCCTTTGCTTTTAAATATCCGGTTAGCTGGGGGAATAAAGTTATGTTTCGTGTCAGTCTGACGGATTATGGAATGATGATCAGTTGTGTTGATCTTCTCAATAATAAGAGAGGATTAAGTTTGTATGGGGACAGTTTTGGAACAGTATTTTCTTTTGAAGTGCGTCAGAATGAAAAAGAGACAGGGAAAGGAGAAAAGCTGATTCTCAACAGTGATGGTTTTTACGCATATTTGCGGCAACCGGAAAGTATAAATTATCTGGAAAGTGAGCCGGATTGTGTCAGAAGCTATGAAAATCTGCAAAAAGAAATGGCGGGTGTGGTGAGAACTTTCCGGATTGTTGAATAACCTGGTCATAAAATATCATTTTATAAAGATTTAATTGACTTCTCTGTTCTTTTCTTATAATATACCTCTTTGCTATCTAAAAAAACAGGGAGGAATGTTTATGACAGTATATCAGGAATTACAATTAAATCAGGCAGGCTCCAAAAAGTTTATTCGCTCTTGTACAGACAAGAAGGAAAAGAGAAAACATATCGCTGTATATTGTTTGAAAATTGCTCTTACGGTGGCGTTTTGCGTGGTGTTTGTGAGTATCTTTACCGGTATATTTGGAGCAGAAAACGGAGTGGCCGTATTATTTGTGATTTTATTTGTTCCTGTAGTTGACTGGCTGCTGGATCAGTTTAGTACTCATTCCCGACAGAGAGTACAGAGGATGGAAGTAAGAGAAAAATAGAATAAGGGAATAGGACAGGAGAAGACTGTTTTCACAGAAGTTTGTGAGAATAGTCTTTTTTAGTGTTACTCTGGCTATTCGTAAGCTATCTTGACATTTATACATCATCCTCGTATAATTTGCTGGTAGTACCAGTTGATAAGGAGAAGATATATGAAAATTTTAAAACAGTTCAGTTTGATTTTGCTGTTTTCTTTTCTGGGAGAGATTCTTCATGTGCTGATACCTTTGCCCATTCCCGCCAGTGTTTATGGGTTGGTGTTGCTTCTGGCTGCATTGATTCTGGGAATTTGCAAGATAGAGCATGTAAAAAATGCGGCAGAATTTTTAATTGAGATTATGCCGGTAATGTTTATTCCGGCAGCAGTAGGAATTCTGACAACATGGGATATTTTAAAGCCAGTCTGGATACCGGTGGCTCTGATTACCGTGATCACTACAGTTTTGGTGATGGTGGTAACAGGCCGTGTGACTCAGGCGGTGATCAGGAAGAATAAAAGGAAGGATGAAGGGGAAAAATGAAAGAATTTCTGACAGATTCTGTATTTTTTGGCGCCCTGATCAGTCTGGCGGCATATGAGCTGGGCTTGCTTCTCAGAAAAAAATTCAGGATGGCGATTTTTAATCCTTTGCTGATTGCAGTAATCTGTGTCATGGGCATATTACTTATTCTGGACGTGGATTATGAGTATTACAATGAAGGAGGAAAATATCTCAGTTATCTGCTTACGCCTGCGACAGTTTCTCTGGCAGTTCCGTTATATGAACAACTGGAGTTATTGAAAAAGAATATACGGGCGGTGGCGGCAGGGATTGCTTCCGGTGTTTTAGCCAGCCTGGTGGGCGTATTGGTTTTGTCCGTACTGTTTCATCTGGATCATGAACAGTATGTGACGCTGCTTCCAAAGTCCATTACCACTGCAATTGGAATGGGCGTAGCAGAAGAATTGGGAGGCGTTGTGACAATTACGGTGGCTGTAATTGTAATTACAGGTATTTTGGGAAATGTGATAGCAGAAGTAACCTGTAAAATATTTAAAATTCAAGACCCTATTGCCAGAGGACTGGCTTTGGGAACTTCGGCACATGCAATAGGAACAGCAAAAGCCATGGAGATGGGAAAAGTGGAGGGAGCTATGAGCAGTCTGGCAATTGCAGTGGCCGGACTTTTGACTGCGGCAATTGTACCTTTATTTTCCGGTTTTATTGCATAGAGAGGAAAGAAAAATTGGAACAGAAGACAGAAGAGAACAAAAAAGCTATACAGAACCGGGTATACTATCAGGTTATTGAATATATAAAATCACTGGTAGAAGAGAGGCAAATAAAGTTTGGAGGAAAGCTGCCAGAGATAATAAGGAATGGTGGTATGAAATGCACAACAAAATTTACCAGTGCCTTGTAAATGGGCAGCGGGATGCGGGGATTGCAGCGATAGACGAACATTATAACCGGATTGATGATAAATTGAAAATCATAGAATGTGGGACAATAATTTGATGTGCTAAAGTGTTGAAATTGCAAAAAAAATGTGATATGATGCATTTGGAGTATGGAGACGAGGAGGAATTTATAATGGAAAAAATTAAAATAGGAATTGCCGGTTATGGTAATCTGGGAAAAGGTGTGGAACTGGCTGTACGACAGAATAAAGATATGGAGCTGGTGGGAGTATTTACCCGTCGTGATCCGGAGAGTGTAACTTTGGCAACACCAGGTGTAAAGGCGTATCGGCTGGATGAAGCAAAATCCATGAAAGAGCAGATTGATGTTATGATCATTTGTGGAGGCAGCGCTACAGATCTGCCAGAACAGACTCCGGAGCTGGCTCAGTATTTTAATGTGATTGACAGTTTTGATACCCATGCAAAGATTCCTCAGCATTTTGCGGCAGTGGATGCAGTATGCAAAAAAAGCGGTCATCTGGGATTGATTTCTGTAGGCTGGGATCCGGGCTTGTTTTCTTTAAATCGTATTTATGCGGAAGCTATTCTTCCTTCAGGAAAAACATATACTTTCTGGGGCAAGGGAGTCAGCCAGGGACATTCTGATGCGATTCGCCGGATTGCAGGTGTAAAGAAAGGAATTCAGTATACGGTGCCTGTAGAAGAGGCCATGGAACAGGTTCGTTCAGGGGCACAGCCGGAATTGACAACCCGTCAGAAGCATACGAGAGAATGTTACGTGGTTGCAGAAGAGGGAGCAGATAGAAAACAGATAGAAGAATCCATTAAAACAATGAAAAATTATTTTGATGAATATGATACAACAGTGAATTTTATCACAGAGGAAGAATTTGATGCGGTTCATAATAAAATGCCCCATGGGGGATTTGTTATGAGAAGCGGAATGACAGGAGAAGGAGAGAAAACTCATCAGATGATTGAATACTCTCTGAAACTGGAATCAAATCCGGAATTTACCTCCAGTGTGCTTGTGGCCTATGCAAGAGCGCTGAAGCGTATGAAAGAGGACGGGATGACAGGATGTAAAACCGTATTTGATGTGGCGCCTTCCTATCTCAGTATCATGACACCGGAAGAACAGAGAGCGCATTTATTATAAAAATATCAGAATTGAAGAAAGGCGTATCGTTTATAGTGAACTATAAGCGGCACGCCTTTTTTAGATGTTGTGATTAAAATCATTGCTCTGTATCAGAAAAATGAATGGTGATGAGACAGATTTCACTGTCGGTTCCTGTCCGCATGGCAGGCCCCCAGACGCCTACTCCGGAAGTGACAATACTGTGGAGATTTCCTTTTTGAAGATAGCCGCGGGGATTTTCCCATATCAGACCGAGAAGTAAGTTACCGGGGAAAAGCTGGCCATCGTGGGTATGCCCACAAAGCTGCATATCGGCTCCGGCGTCAGACAGTTCCTGAAGCTGTTTCGGCTGATGTTCCATCACCAGGATCGGTTTGGACTTATCGAGGTCTTTCAGGATTTCTTCGGGCGTCATACGGTTCTTCGTGCCATCTCCCGGCTTGGAAGCATCCATACGGCCCACCAGATAAAAGGCATCGTCAATACATACGGATTCATCATCTAAAATGGTAATATTGGCCTTTTCAGCAAAGGTATCAAAACGGCTGTCCCGAACTTCATCTGCATCCAGAGATACGGAAAATCCTCCCAGCAGTCGTTCGGAAACATCATGATTTCCAAAAACACCGTAGGTTCCATAAGTACTTTTCATTTCGGATAATTTTTCTGCAATTCTTTCCGGATCTTGTACGGCATCGTATTCATTATCGAAAATGTCACCGGCGATAAGAACCAAATCAGGATTTTGAGCGTTTACTTTGGTTACCATACGGGAGATTTCCCGCTTTCCATAATTATATCCCAGATGCAGATCTGCCAACAGGACAACTTTTAATTCATTCCGGTTGGAGCATGATTTTTCGATGGTCACCTCATAAGGATGTACTTTTATTACCTTTGCATGGAAAGAGCCATAAATACTGAAGCCCACGACCAGTGAAGTAAGAAGAATTCCCACGAAAATATAGCCGATACGGGAAAACAGATAGTTGTGGAGTTTTCCCGGAATATGTTTTAGCACAATACGAAGAATATCGGCAATCATGATAAAAAGTAAAATGTACAAAAAACTTCCCAGCCAATAGTTGCTTAGTTTTTTGATAAAAATCTGCAGTCCGCAAGAGGGCAGCAAAAAGGCAAACAGTAAAGATAAAGCTAATAATGTGTACACTGTAATATAAGGAATTACAAACCATTTGGAATGAAAATGTCCAGAACAGGCGGTAAGCCATTTGTGTACCCGATGTAAAATATAAAGATTCAGAAGAATGTAAACAGGAATTATCAAAAATAAAATCATAGTGGTTTGACACCTCCAAAAAACTTGTGACAGCCATTGTTGTCGTTAAATATCCAGTTTCATATCCCCCATTTTAATAAAGTTGTGTTTTCTCATAAATTCAGAAATTCCCAAAGTGATCAAACCTGGCAAAACAAATTGAATCAGGATGATTTTGATCATAACAGTGACCGGAGATTCTGCTTGAGTCATAACCTGCCAGGTCATGATCTGTCCTACAAAACCGGCGGTTCCCATACCTGAGCCGGTGGCGTTACTGGTCATGTGAAACAACATGGTAGATACAGGTCCGAGAATAGCGCTGGACAAAATTGCAGGAAGCCAGATGACAGGTTTGCGCATAATATTGGGAACCTGAAGCATAGAGGTTCCGATTCCCTGAGCAAGAAGACCGCCCAGTTTATTTTCCCGGTAGCTTGCTACGGCAAATCCTATCATATTACAGCAACATCCCACGGTGGCAGCGCCGGCAGCAAGACCGGACAAATTCAGAATAACGCCTAAGGCAGCAGAACTGATAGGAAGAGTCAGAATCATACCCATCAGAACGGAAACGATAATACCCATCAGAAATGGCTGCTGTTCTGTTCCCCAGTTGATCAGGCTGCCCAGCCAGGTCATAAAAGAAGAAATGGGGGGTCCCACAAGAATTCCCACAGCAGAGCCTGCGCCAATAGTTATCAATGGGGTGAGCAGAATATCAATTTTTGTTTTACCGGAAATCAGGTGTCCTACTTCGATTCCCACATAAGCGGCAATAAAAGCGCCTAAAGGCTCTCCGGGACCGGCAAGGATAATAGCGCCCTCAGAAAGAATAGTTCCGGCTAACAGTTTGGAAGCGTAACCGCCAATCATACCGCAGGTAGCAGCAGAAAGTACGACAAGAGAGCTTTCCTGAAATTTGTGGGCAACGCCTACGCCAATACCGGCACAGGTGGCAGCAGCAGCAACCTTTCCTACCAGAAAAATCATATTTCCCAGTTGGCCGCCTACCAGATTTCCAATTTGCTGAATGATAGTGCCCACGATCAAAGTGGCAAAAAGCCCCATGGCCATTCCACTGAGACCGTCGATAAAAACACGGTGAAGATATTTCTTGATCATATTATTTCCTCCCTCAAAAGTAAAAGTTGTTCCGGATGGAATCTGTCACGAGTGTAACATAAGAAAAGAAAGGGCGCAAGAAAGGGATAGGAAAATTAAAAGAATCCTTTGGGAAATTTAAGAAAAACACATTATTTTGTCGGAAAGAAAATTTGACAAATAGAAAAAAGAGGATTATAATATAAATATCAACGCGGGATGGAGCAGTCTGGAAGCTCGTCGGGCTCATAACCCGAAGGTCGTAGGTTCAAATCCTACTCCCGCAACTCATGAAGGAAGCTGGAAGAGATGTCAGCTTCCTTTTTTAAACCATAAAAACGGAAGAAAGGACGAGATAATATGAAAACAATGAAATTCGGAAGAACTGCGCTGCAGGTTCCTGTGATTGGTCTGGGGTGTATGAGGATTACCGGCTTAAACAGCGTGAGAGAAGTTCGTACTCTGGTGGATACAGCTATGGAACAGGGAGTAAATTTCTTTGACCATGCAGATATTTACGGCAAGGGAGAATCTGAACGGATTTTTGGAGAAGCGACAGATCCGGCTATGAGAGAAAAGATGATTATTCAGACAAAATGCGGAATTTGTCCGGGAATATCCTATGATTTTTCTAAAGAACATATTTTAAAATCTGTGGATGAAAGTTTGAAGAGACTGAACACGGAATATCTGGATATTTTGCTGCTGCATCGCCCGGATACACTGATGGAGCCGGAAGAAGTGGCAGAAGCATTTGACAAATTGGAAGCTTCCGGCAAAGTAAGGTATTTTGGAGTCAGTAATCAAAATTCCATGCAGATGGAATTGTTGAATAAATATTGTGGCAATAAAATCATGGCAGATCAGCTTCAGTTCAGTATTGCACATTGCGATATTATTGATTCGGGAATTAATGTGAATGTTCATAATGATGCGGGAGCTAACAGGGATGGAAGCGTATTGGAATATTGTCGTTTGAAAGAAATTACAATCCAGGCATGGTCTCCTTTCCAGTATGGAATGTTTGAAGGGGTATTTTTGAATAATGAAAAATTTCCGGAACTGAATAAGAAAATTGATCAGTTGGCTGAAAAGTATGGCGTATCCAACAATGCGATTGCGGTGGCATGGATTTTAAGACATCCTGCAAGAATTCAGACCATTGTGGGGACAACAAATAAGGAACGCCTTACCCAGATATGTCATGCGGCAGAGATTATGATAACAAGAGAAGAATGGTATGACTTATATATGGCGGCAGGAAAGCAGCTTCCGTAAAAGTGTGATATAATATGGAAGAACTTGGAAGTGAAAATTTGGGAAAGGGGAGAATATATGGCTGCAAAAAAGAAAAAAAGCGGAAGCTTTTTCTGGAAACTGTTATTCTTGTTGGCGTTAGGCGTATTTTGTTTTTCCGCCTACCAGCTTTTTACTATTTATAAGGGATATAAAGAAGGAGTAGATGAATACCGGGCGGTAGCTCATGAAGCTGTGGTAAAGTCGGTTGAGCCGCTGGAGGTGAAACAACAGAAAGTAACCGAAACGGGAGAAGCGCTTACCCCGAAACTGGTAGAAATAGAAACTCCGGATGTGGATTTTGAAAAGCTACAGCAGATTAATCCTGATGTGATCGGATGGCTGGAGATTGAAGCGTTGGATGAGATCAGTTATCCCATTGTGCAGGGAAAGGATAATGACTATTATCTTCACCGGACATTTAAAAAGGCAGATAATTATGCAGGGTCAATCTTTGTAGATTATACGAATGCCAGAGATTTTTCTGATTGTAATACGATTATTTACGGCCATAATATGAAAAATGGTTCCATGTTCGGTAAATTGAAACAGTTGTATGAAAAAGAAAAATATAAGGACAGCAAGTATTTGTGGATCTGTACACCGGCAGGAAAATACCGTTATGAAATATTTTCCATGCAATATGCAGATGTGAATAGCGATACCTATACGCTCTTTAGTGAGCATAGCGATGAATTTGGCGGGTATGTGAAAAAGATGCAGGAAAAATCCAAGGTGGACATGGATGCAAAAGAAATGGGTAAAGAGGATTATATTGTAACCTTGTCTACCTGTACTTCAAATGATCAGGTCAGATTTGTTGTACAGGCTCGATGGGTGGGAACCTATTAAACAGTGGAGAAAGGCTGGTGCAATTATGGAGAAGGATGTTGAAAAACTGCAGGAATTGGTAAATCGTTATGACAGAATCGTTTTTTTCGGCGGAGCGGGAGTTTCTACGGAAAGTGGAATACCGGATTTTCGGAGTGTGGATGGATTGTATCACCAAAAATACGAGTATCCTCCGGAAATGATATTGAGTCATACATTTTTCATGAGACATCCGGAAGAATTTTATCGGTTTTACAGGGATAAGATGCTGGCATTAGATGCCAAACCGAATTCGGCTCACATAAAACTGGCAGAATTGGAACAGGCAGGGAAGCTGACGGGAGTGGTTACCCAGAATATTGACGGACTTCATCAGATGGCAGGAAGTAATCATGTGATGGAGCTGCATGGTTCGGTACACAGGAATTATTGTATGAAATGTCATCGTTTTTACAGCGCCCGGGAGATTTTGGAAAGCAGCGGCGTTCCAGTCTGTGAATGTGGAGGAATGATAAAACCGGATGTGGTCTTATATGAAGAAGGATTGAATCAGGAAACGATTCAGGATGCAGTCAGAACTATTGCACAGGCACAGATGATTATTGTGGGAGGAACCTCGCTGGCAGTATATCCGGCAGCAGGGTTATTAGATTATTTCCGGGGAGAAGCGCTGGTATTGATCAATAAAGGAGCGACCCCGCAGGATAAAAATGCGGATCTTTTGATTCAGAAACCCATTGGACAGGTATTATCTCAGATACAGGCGCAGAGTTTTTGATATAGCTGTGAACATAAAATAATAGGTGGTAGGAAAGTAATATGACATATCAATATGAAGTAGGAGATATTGTAAAATTAAAAAAGCAGCATCCCTGTGGGAGCAGTGAATGGGAAATTCTTCGGGTTGGAGCAGATTTTCGGCTGAAATGTATGGGATGTGGACATCAGATTATGGTTACAAGAAAACTGGTGGAAAAAAATACAAAAAATTTAAAGAAAAAGAATGAAGAAAACGCTTGATATTTTGGGAGTGGCATGGTAGAATAATACCTCGTGATATATTATTTATCCTTGTTTCCGGACAAGAATCCGGAAGCCAAAAGTCCAAAAGGAGGTAAAACAGCATGAACAAATACGAATTAGCATTAGTTGTGAATGCAAAAATCGAGGATGAAGCTCGTGAAGCCGTAGTTGAAAAAGCTAAAAATTATGTAACACGTTACGGCGGAACAATTACAGAAGTTGAAGAATGGGGTAAGAAAAGATTAGCTTACGAAGTTCAGAAAATGAGAGAAGGCTTCTACTATTTCATCCAGTTCGAGTCTGATGCAACATGTCCTGCAGAAGTTGAAAGACATGTACGTATCATGGACAATGTTCTGAGATATTTGATCGTTAAAAAAGAAGCTTAATTTCTTAAGTGCCAAAAAGCCCATTAAAGGTTTGTATGGTGCCTGTAGATGTTTAAGATAGAGAGGTAAGAATATGAACAAAGTAATTTTAATGGGACGTTTAACAAGAGATCCTGAAGTAAGATATTCAGCAGGAGAGAATTCACTGGCAATTGCACGATATACTTTAGCTGTAGACAGAAGATTTAAGAGAGATGGAGAGGCAAGTGCTGATTTCATCAGTTGTGTATCTTTTGGAAGAACAGCCGAGTTTGCTGAAAAGTATTTCCGTCAGGGCTTGAAGATCGTGGTAAGTGGCCGCATTCAGACAGGAAGCTATACCAACAGAGACGGACAGAAGGTTTATACAACAGAGGTAGTAGTGGAAGATCAGGAATTTGCAGAAAGCAAAGCAGCCAGCGATCATTATCAGGGTGGAAACAACTTTGGCGGTGGTTTTGGCGGACAAAATAGTGCGCCGGCAGCTCCTATGGGAGGAAGCAGTGCATCAGCAGATGGATTTATGAATATTCCGGATGGTATCGATGAAGAATTGCCGTTCAACTAGTATATAGTTCAGATGAAGCATCATCTGAGATGAGATTTGTAAAAAGGAGGTAAGACTCATGGCTTACAATAAAGGTGAAAGACCAGATTCTCCAATGAAGAGAAGAGGCGGACGCAGAAGAAAAAAAGTTTGTGTATTCTGTGGCAAAGAAAATAACGAAATCAGCTACAAAGATGTAAATAAATTAAGAAAATATGTTTCTGAAAGAGGAAAAATTCTTCCTAGAAGAATCACAGGAAACTGTGCGAAACATCAGAGAGCTCTCACTGTAGAGATCAAAAAAGCAAGACATATCGCTATTATGCCATATGTAACTGACTAATCAAATTGTAATTTGAGCCAGCAGGTATATGCCTGCTGGCTTTTTCTTAAGAAAAAAGGACTTTTTTATTATCGGGGGAAATGGTATAATAGGGAGGTAGTATTGTAATGGACTGATCGACAGAGGATAGACGGTCCCACTTTAAACATAGTGAAAATGGGTAGAAAATATGAAAGATAAAATCAAATTAAAAGGACAGTTAAAGTCCTATATGCGTTGGCCTTTGATCATGACACTTCTTCTGATCATCATGGATGTAATGTTGTATATGGTGAATCTGAAGGCAGGTGCAATAGCTACGGGATTTACTGCTGTGTATGTGGTGGCGGCAGTCTTGCTGTATTTTCACAGACGTCCTTCCATCCTTAATGAGCTGATTTCTTTTGCCACCCAGTATGGTCAGGTGCAAAAGAACCTGATGCAGAATTTTGCTCTTCCCTATGCTCTTATGGATGCAGATGGAAAACTTCTCTGGATGAACGATGAATTTTTGTTCCTGACAGGAAAAGAGAAAAAATATCGAAAATTTATCGGAAATATTTTTCAGGAGATCACCCCGGAAAAGTTACCTCTTCCAGATGAAGTGAGAGATTTGGAAGTGATTTATCAGGAACACAGTTACCGACTGAGCATGAAAAGAATAGAAATCCAGGAATTGTTGGATGCTTCTGAGATTGTGGAAGTAGAGAAAGACAAAAGTTATCTTATTTCTTTGTGCATGTTTGATGAAACGGAATTGAAGAAGTATATCAGACAAAAGGATGAGGAAAAGCTGGTTACCGGTCTTTTGTACCTGGATAATTATGAAGAAGCTCTGGAAAGTATGGAAGAAGTACGGAGCTCCCTTTTGATCGCGTTGATAGACAGAAAAATCAACAAGTATTTTTCTTCCATTGACGGTGTTGTAAAAAAACTGGAAAAAGATAAGTATTTTCTTGTGATGCGGAAGAAGTCTCTGGATATTCTGAAAGAAAAGAAATTCAGCATTCTTGAAGAAGTGAAGACTGTTAATATCGGAAATGAGATGGCAGTGACGATCAGTATTGGTATCGGTATGAATGCGGATACTTACGCTCATACTTCTGAATATGCCCGGATTGCCATGGAACTGGCTCTTGGACGAGGCGGGGATCAGGTTGTGGTAAAAGATGGAAATAATATCACATATTATGGCGGCAAATCTCAGATGATGGAAAAAACCACCCGGGTAAAAGCACGGGTGAAGGCTCATGCACTGAAGGAGTTTATGATCAGTAAAGATAAAGTGGTAGTTATGGGACATAAGATCACAGATGTGGATACTTTTGGAGCTGCCATTGGTATTTATCGCGCTGCAAAGACATTGGAGAAAAAAGCGTATATTGTTATTAATACGCCGACATCTTCAATCCGTCCTTTGATGGATGGTTTCCTTCACAGTCAGGAATATGATTCACGGATGTTTATCAACAGCCATGAAGCAAAGGAAATCGTAGATGATAATACGGTAGTAGTGGTGGTGGATACAAACCGGCCCAATTATACAGAATGTGAAGAGCTGCTCACTATGACAAAAACAATCGTAGTGCTAGATCATCACAGACAAAGTAAAGATGTTATACAGAATGCAGTATTATCTTATATTGAACCGTATGCTTCTTCTGCCTGTGAAATGGTGGCGGAAATTTTACAGTATTTTTCAGATGGTATCCGAATCCGGAATATCGAAGCAGACAGTATTTATGCAGGAATTATGATTGATACGAATAATTTCCTTACCAAGACAGGAGTTCGTACTTTTGAGGCTGCCGCATTTCTACGGCGTTGTGGAGCTGATGTTACCCGGGTACGAAAAATGTTCAGGGAGAATGTGGAAGATTACCGCGCCAAAGGTGAAGCAATCAGAAATGCAGAATTATTCCGTGAACATTTTGCTATTTCAGTTTGTCCAAGCGAAGGATTGGAGAGTCCTACGGTGGTGGGCGCTCAGGCGGCGAATGAGCTGCTGAATGTGATTGGTGTGAAAGCATCTTTTGTGCTGACAGATTATCGAAATACGATTTATATCAGCGCCAGATCAATTGATGAAATTAACGTACAGATTATTATGGAAAGACTGGGCGGCGGCGGTCATTTGAATATTGCCGGAGCGCAGTTGGAACATTATAGTATCGCAGAAGCGAAAGATATTTTGAAACAGACATTACAGAATATGCTGGATGAAGGAGAATTTTAAAGATGAAAGTAATTTTGTTAGAAGATGTAAAATCTCTTGGTAAAAAGGGACAGGTTGTAAATGTAAGTGACGGCTATGCCAGAAATATGCTGCTTCCTAAAAAATTAGGTGTGGAAGCTACGACAAAAAATATGAATGATCTGAAACTTCAGAAAGCCCATGAAGAAAAAGTGGCTCAGGAGAACCTGGATGCTGCAAGAGCTTTTGCTGATGAATTAAAGGATAAAGAAGTAGTTGTGACTATTAAGGTGGGAGAAGGAGGCAGAACTTTCGGTTCTGTATCAACAAAGGAAATTTCCGAAGCGGTGAAAACTCAGTTGGGTTATGATATTGATAAGAAGAAAATGCAGCTTCCTAATCCGATCCGGGAATTGGGAACTACTATTGTTTCTATCCGGCTTCACCCAAAGGTTACAGGGGAATTAAAGGTTATTGTGAAGGAAGCTTAGGAGGAAGGTTTTCGTGGAGGAAGCACTGATTAAAAGAATTCTGCCTCACAGTGAAGAGGCGGAAAGGTCTGTTGTCGGTTGTATGATGATGAGCAGAGATGCTATTATGGTGGCAGCCGAGATTTTGACGGGAGAAGACTTCTATTTGCAGATGATGGGTGTTGTATTTGATTCCATGGTGGAACTGTATAATGAAGGAAAACCCGTAGATTTTGTCACGCTTCCGGAAAAGCTTAAGGAAAAAGACGTCCCTCCGGAAGTGAGCAGTATGGAGTTTGCCAGAGATCTGTTTAACTCTGTTCCTACTTCAGCAAATGTGAAATATTATGCCAATATTGTAAATGAAAAGGCTATGCTCCGGCGTCTGATTAAGTTAAATGAAGAAATTGCCAACAGTTGTTATCTGGGGAAGGATCCGGTGGAGGATATTCTGGAAGATACGGAAAAACGTATGTTTCAGCTTCTTCAGAGACGTACCGGAGGGGAATATGTACCGATCCGGCAAGTGGTTTTAAATGCGCTGGGGACTATCGAGAAGGCATCCCAGATGAAGGGGACGGTTACAGGTATTCCCACCGGGTTTGTGGATCTGGATTATAAAACATCCGGGTTACAGCCGTCGGATTTTATTTTGGTGGCTGCCCGTCCTTCCATGGGTAAGACGGCTTTTGTGTTAAATATGGCTCAGTATATGGCCTTTCGAAAAGAGAAGACTGTAGCTATTTTCAGTCTGGAGATGAGCAAGGAGCAGTTGGTGAATCGTTTATTTTCTCTGGAATCTAAGGTGGATTCGCAGAAAATCCGTACCGGTAATCTGGAAGATGAAGATTGGGCGAAGCTTATTGAGGGCGCGGGAATTATTGGAAATTCCAATCTGATCATAGACGATACGCCAGGTATTTCTATTTCTGAGCTGCGCTCCAAATGCAGAAAATTCAAACTGGAGCAGGGATTAGATATCATTATTATCGACTATTTGCAGTTGATGTCAGGAAGTGGAAGAGGAGGAGACTCCCGCCAGCAGGAAATATCTGATATTTCCCGGGCTTTGAAGGGGGTAGCCAGAGAATTGAACGTACCGGTGGTGGCCCTTTCTCAGTTGAGCCGTGCGGTAGAGAAAAGAGATGATAAGCGTCCTATGCTTTCTGATTTGCGTGAATCGGGAGCTATTGAGCAGGATGCGGATGTGGTTATGTTTATCTATAGAGATGACTACTATAATAAAGATACAGAAAATAAAAACATGGCGGAAATTATTATTGCAAAACAGCGTAATGGCCCGATAGGAACAGTAAATCTGGTCTGGATGCCGGAATATACCAGATTTGTCAATGCAAAAAAGGACTGAAAGTGTCGAAGGGAATTTCTTGTATTTCATTTATCAGGTGATATAATGTTCTTATGGAGGTTAAGTATATGAATGAAACCAGATATTTGATTTCCGAAGCGGCAAAGATTACTCAGGTGGAAGCTCATGTGCTTCGCTATTGGGAAGAAGAACTTGAATTGCCAATCGGACGAAATGAAATGGGGCATCGATACTATACCGAGAAGGATATCCAGACGTTTCTGAATATAAAAGAGCTTAAGAAAAAAGGACTGCAGCTTCGGGCGATCAAAGAGGAAATTCATGGAAATGAAAAGCAGGGAGAGCCGCAGACAGAAGAGAAACAAGAAAAAAAGCTTCCTCGTGTGGTGATTGTAAAACCGCAGCGTTTTCACATAGAAAAAGAGGAAAAAGCAGAGGACAGGCCTGAAAGTGAAGAGTTTCTTCAAGAAGAGAAGGATACCCGGAAGCTTTGCCAGGGAAAAACGAAGGAAGAGAAGTTTACCCAGATTATGGAACGATTAATCCATGATATAGAGCGAAGTGAAAAAAAAGAGGGACGTTACCGACGATTGGATGAAACGATTCGAAGACACCAGTTGTCACGAAAGATGGTGGCAGCCACGGAAGACACCGGAACGAAAAAAGGAAGAAAAAGATAGCGATAACAGTAAAGAATAAAATAAAAGCGGAGGGGACATAAGCCACTCCGCTTTTTCCATGGAATATCATCTGTAAATTGCAGTCTATGTAAGATGCAATAACAAAATGAATTAAGCCTCTGTGATAGCTTCTGTAGGACAAACACCTGCACATGTTCCACATTCTACACAAGCGTCAGCATCGATAACGTATTTGTCATCGCCTTCGCTGATAGCTTCTACTGGACATTCAGCTGCACATGTTCCGCAAGATACACATTCATCTGTAATAACGTATGCCATAGTTTTGTTCCTCCTTTTTAATATTACCTTTTCCAGGCTATAAGCACATTCTAATATAATAACCGGAAGATTACA
>DETV01000096.1 GCA_002361775.1 Eubacterium sp. UBA3279 | reverse complement strand
GAACCTGTTTCGCAATTACCTAAATAGAATCTTTTTTCTTTTGTTGTTGGTTTCTTAGAAATTCCCCCCTTTGTCACCAGACTTTTTAAAGTGACATCAGTATATCATTGGAAATTTCCGAAAAACATATCTTGATTGGTGAAAACATATCATTTTTTGGGAATGAAATATGGCGAAAAAGGAAGGAAACAAAAAATGATATAAAATCAGAAAAAAGGATATGTTACTGCAAAAAGTAAGTTGATATACTAAAATTACAATCAGAATAAAAAGAAGAGAGGGAGAAATGTGAAGAAAAAGAGTAAATACAATAGGAAAGAGACTCTTGCAGCCTGTGTATTTGTCCTTCCTGCTATGATACCATTACTCTTGTTCTGGATCGGACCGGTATTTTATTCTGCCGGGTTGAGTTTTACAGACTGGGATATGATATCGGAGGAAATTAATTTTATCGGTGTAAATAATTATAAAAGTCTGTTGGGAGATCCGGAATTTTACAGAACACTAAAAAATACACTGTTTTTTTCTATAGGAAATATCATTCCTACGATTCTAATTGGTGTATTGATAGCACTGGCATTGTGTACGGTCAAACGTGGCGGATTTTTAAAAACGATTATATTTTCACCATACATTACACCGATGGTGGCTGTAAGTATTGTATGGTCCTGGATTTTTGAACCGAGAGTTGGTATCTTAAATTATGTACTTTCCCTTCTGGGACTTCCGGGACTGCAGTGGATACAAAGTTCGGATACAGCAATGCTTTCGGTGGTAATCGTTACCGTATGGAAACAGATCGGCTGGGCGATGATCTTCTATGTGGAAGCAATCAAAAAGGTACCGCAGAGTATTATGGAGGCGGCATCTATCGATGGTGCAGGTGGATTTGTCAAGTTTACAAAAATTATCTGGCCGACGATTTCACCGACTACGTTTTTCCTTGTGATGATCACCACGATCAATTCCATCCAGGCGTATGATCAGATTCAGGTGCTGACACAGGGTGGACCGGCAGGAGCAACAAGAACTCTGTTATACTATTTCTATATGGAAGCGTTTGAAGCATTTAATACAGGAAAGGCTTCAGCAGTGGCAGTAATCATTATTTTGATCACCGTGGTCTTATCCATAGCGGAAACAGTAATATCAAAAAAATATGTACATTATGATTAGGTGACGTATGAAAAAGATTAAAAAAAATATTAGTAAAATGGTGCTGTATCTGGTTCTGGCAGCAAGCAGTTTTATTATTGCCTTTCCTTTTTTATGGATGATCAGTAACTCCATAAAAACGAAAGATGAAATATGGGCAATGCCTCCCGAAGTGCTGCCGAAGATACCGCAGTGGATTAATTATCTGAATGTATTGCGGGAGGGTGACTTCTTTAAGTATATGTGGAACAGTACGAGCACAGCACTGATCTGTACGGTAATCGTGTTATTGAATTCGGCTATGTTCGCTTATGCACTCGTATTTATTCGTTTTCGGGGAAGCAAGCTTCTGTACATGCTGATTATGGTAACTTACATTATGCCGGCAGCTTCTACTTATATCCCATCCTATATTATCCTTTCTAAAATGGGATTGATGGATACTCATATGGGATATATCGTATCCAGTTCTGCAAGTATATTTAACATCTTTTATTATAGGACAACGTATCTGCAGATTAACAGCTCTGTTATGGAGGCGGCGAAAGCAGACGGGGCGGGGCACTGGCAGCGATTCTGGAAAATTGTAATGCCTTTGTCCATACCGGCAACAGTGACATTGGGAATCCTTTCTTTTATCGGAAATTATAACAATTATCTGTGGCCGTCATTGATTATTAAAGATAAAGAAAAATATTTTGTAAGTATGGGATTAAAATCATTTTTCTCAGGTTACGGAGCGTATGGTATGGAATGGGGGTCTATTATGGCGGCATGCTGTGTGGTTGTAGTACCTTTGATCTTGATCGTAGCCTTTGGACAAAAATGGATTATACAAGGAATCACCAATGATTCTGGTGTGAAAGAATAAAATAAGAACAGGGAGGAAGAAAAATGAATAAGAAAGTGGTAAGTCTGTTTCTTTGCGCAATGATGACAATGACAGCGCTGGCCGGGTGTGGAGGCTCCGGCGAAAGCAAAAACGGGGAATCCGGAAGTGAAGTGGTGGAGATTGAATTCTGGTATGGTCTTGGCGGCAAGCTGGGAGAAACGATGGAATCCATTATCAGCGATTTCAATGAATCACAGAGCGAAGTGAAAGTAATCGGAGTTCAGCAGTCTGATTATGCAGAAACAAAAAGACTGGTACAGTCGGCCATTGCATCCGGCAAAGTACCTGCTACAGCATTGTTTACCAACCAGTATCTGCAGCAGTTTGCGGAAAAAGGAACGCTGGAGTATCTGGACAACTTTATTGAACAGGATCCGGAATTCCACAAGGAGGATCTTGTAGAGTCACTGATGGATTACTGTCAGGATGAAGAAGGAAAAGTTTTTGGTCTTCCGGTATATGGAACTACCCAGGTTATGTATTATGATAAGGCTGTTTTTGAGGAAAATGGAATTGATCCGGATGAAGCCTTTGCCAATTGGCAGAATCTGGCGGAAGTAGCAGAGAAAATGACAGTGAAAGAGAATGGAGAAACAGTTTTCTATGGCTGGGAGCCTATGTACGGAGTGGAAAATCTGAAAGACATTGCTTTCAGTAACGGAGGAAAAGTACTCAGTGATGATGGAAAAACCGTATTGATTGATTCGGATGAATGGGTAGAATCCTGGGAAGCTATCCGTAAGTGGATCCACGATGATCAGATTATGGGAATTCATTCCGGCGGAGACGGATGGGAATACTGGTATAAAACCATCGATGATGTTATGCAGGATCGTGCCGCTGGATATATTGGTTCCAATGGTGATCAGGGCGATTTGGATTTTGATAAACTGGCAGCACACATTCAGCCAGGTTTTGGTGATCACGCTCCTTCACCGGTTGCAGACCCGATCACCTGTGCAATTTTAAGCAAAGCTTCTGATGAACAGAAAGAGGCAGGATTCAAATGGATCTCTTATCTGACAGGAATCGAGGGAACTACTAAATTTGCAATGAATACAGGTTATACACCGGTACGTACTTCTGCTTTGGAAGACGAAGATTTCCAGGCATATCTGGAAGAGAATCCGCAGGCGAGAGTTCCGCTGGAACAGTTGGAATGTGCACAGAGAAACTTTTCTGATCCGACAAACGGAAAAATCGATCAGGCATTGAAAGATGCAGCTGATATGGTGGAGATTGAAAATATTCCTGCAAAAGAGGCATTGGGAATAGCAAAAGAAACAGCACAGAAAGCACTGGATGAATACTGGGCTTCCAAGTAATAAAAAGGAGAATACTGCAATGAAGATTAAATATTTAGGAACAGCGGCAGCAGAAGGTATACCTGCATTGTTTTGCCGATGCGCAATCTGTAATGAAGCAAGAAAAAGAGGAGGAAGAGAGTTTCGTACACGTTCACAGGCAATTGTAGATGATAAAATACTGATCGATTTTCCGGCTGACAGTTATTATCATATTCAGCATTACAACATGGATTTTTCCAGTATTGCGCATCTTTTGATCACCCATTCGCATGATGACCATTTTTATCCTTTTGATCTTTTGATGCGTTTGCCAATCTATGAGCACGATATGGGTGCAGATGTACTTCATATCTATGGAAATAATGTGGTGGGAAGTCTATTGAAAGAGGCTGCAGACAGATTTTGCATGCCTGAGATTTGGGATTATCTGCAGTTCCATGAAGTGAAACCATTTGAAAAATTCACGATTGAGGATTATACGCTTTATCCGATGCCTACAAAGCACATGAAAACAGAGACAGCGTTGATCTATCTGATTGAGCATGATGGAAAAACACTTCTTTATGGAAACGACAGCAGTATGTTTTATGATGAGATCTGGGAGTTCTTACAGGGAAAGAAACTGGATTGTGTCAGTCTGGACTGCACCATGGGAAAACATCCTACCGACCCGAACCATATGGCATTTCAGCATAACCTGCAGATCCGTGATAAGCTGATGGAAATGGGATGTACCAATCAGGATACCAAATGGATCTGCGTGCATTTTTCTCACAACGGAGAGATGCTTTATAAAGAAATGACCGAATGGGCTGAAACAGAGAACTTTGAAGTTGCCTGGGATGGAATGGAAGCAGAGTTTTAAACTGTCTTATAATAATTGACATAGAAGATAGCTGAGTTTATGATGACTACATAAAATATAATACGACAGAGGAAATTTATGAAAGTGATAAAGGAAAAACTGAAAAAAATGTCTCTGGTGAAAAAAATAATCATAATATATGGGGTGGTAGTCATTTTTCCGGTGTTTTTACTGGTCAGCTATCTTTCTGTGTCTCAGTATGAACGGCTGTATTCTGAGACTGTCAGCAGTAAGCAATTGGCACTGGAACAATTGACCCAAAGTATTGAGAATTCTCTGGCAACGGTGGAGGCTCTTTCACAGAATCTGGCTTACAGAAGTCCGATCGCATCCCTCATATCCAGAAATAATCTGGAAAATTTTCCCATTTGGACAAAGCGCTCCAGCAGTGAGATTATTGATGCCCTCCAGTATACATTAAAATACCAGAACAGGGGAATTGAAGATATAGATATATTTACCAATAAAAGTGAATTGTCTGACGAGGAGAATTTTTATGATATTTCGCTTTTATATGGATTTGATTTTTATGATGATTTTCATTATCAACAGAAGAATGCAGATTTTTATTTCTTGAATAAAGAGGCATCTGAGAAATATTTTAAGATGAAAAATAAAGATGCTTCCATGGATGAAGTGTTGCTTTTTGTACGTGATATTCGCAATGACGAGGATGATATTTATCGTGGTATGCTGGTATTTGAAATCGATCCGGAAAAGTTTCTTCTTTCTATGGAAAGCAACAGACGGAATGACTACAGTATTTATTTTACGAATACAAAAGATTTCTGGGGAGAGGCTTTAGATTCTGATTTGATTGCTACCATTCAGTCTACTGCAGCGAAAAATACAGTGAGTTTTTCTGAGGTTTCTTCGGGATATCTGTATAGTTACATCCCAGAATATAATCTTGTGGTGATAGACAGAAATGAGATTCAGAAAAACAGTTATATTTTTCTGGCATTGCGAATTTTTATTCTTTTCGGTCTGCTTATTGTGATACAGGCATTGTGCCTTCGGATTTTGATCAAGTACATCATGAACAAGATTAATAGAAATATCAATGAGATGGACAGAATCATAGCTAACGGATTTAAAGGGCAGATTTCGGAAGAAGATACGGATGAGCTGCGGACGATTACGATCCGGTTTAATATTTTATTGAATAAGATTCAAACCCTGATTACGGATATCATCAAAAAAGAAAGTGACAAAAAAGAGGCGCAGATCAAGGCGCTGCAGTACCAGATGAATCCACATTTTATCTACAATACCCTGAGTATTTTTGCGTCCAATGCGGAGGAAAGCGGTAATTACATATTATCGGAGGCAATTGCCTATTTTGGACATTTGCTCCGTTATAATATAAAAAATACAGGGATGTTTGCAACGGTAAAAGAAGAGATTGACAATGCGTATTCTCTGGTACAAGTCTACAGCATCCGATGCGGGGGAAACCTGGAGCTGATATTGGATGTGCCTCAGGATCTGTATCCGGTGGAAATCATCAAATATCTGCTGCAGCCGATTCTGGAAAATGCCATCATACATGGGGGAACACAGAATAAAAAAACCGAAATCAGGATAGCAATACGGCATTGCGGAAAATTTCTTACAATTATAATTGAAGATAATGGAAAAGGAGTCGAGAAAGAGTATCTGGAAAAACTTCAGGAGAATATTGTCAATGACAGGCAGCAGGAGAATACTCTCTCACCAAATTCTTCTTTTATAGGATTGAGAAATATATATAAGCGTCTGCAGTTGATTTACGGGGAAGAAGCAGAATTATTGATCGACAGCAAAGTAAATGAAGGAACAATTGTAACGATTAAGATTCCGACGAAATCTTTGGAAGAAAGCGAATGATATGAAATTTTCAGTATTAGTTGTTGATGATGAGTACTATATCTGTGAGAATATATGCTCGAAAATAAAGATGATGAACATGGAAGAGATTGGGGAAATCCAAACCTGTTACAGTGGTGAAGAAGCACTGGAGATCTGTAAAACTTACAAACCTGAGATCATTATTACAGACATTAAAATGGGAGGAATGGATGGGATTGAAATGATCCGCCATATGAAAAAAATCCTTTTTCCGGTGTGCTTTATCGTACTGAGCGGGTATGATGACTATAAATATGTCAGAGAAGCTTTTCAGGAAGGTGTGACGGATTATCTGCTGAAGCCCATACTGACCAGACAGTTACATGATATGCTGCGGCAGCAGTGTGACCGGCTTCTGAATAAATCCGGTTATTCCAGGGAATCCAGAAGCTCCTGTGTTACAGCTGCGGAAAAAATATTTGATCAGTTATCAAGATCTGTGGATGAAAATACAGTGGAGAAACTGAAGCAGGAAATACCGGAGGGTATGGACGGCAAGAAAGTCAGTATCGTTAAAATTGGTTTTGAGGAATCACTTTCTGAACAGGAAGTCAATAAGATTATCAATCTCATCTATGATCTGGAGTATGAAAAGGAAGAATATAGCTGCCTTTGTGCTGCAAGGACAAGGCAAAAAATTGAATTGCTTTTGTGTCAGGATGAAATGGATGAAAATGTACTGCTGACATATGGAAACAGATTGATGGATGAAATCATAAACAATGGATGGGGAAAGCCGGCAGCAGGTATCAGCGGCTGCGGGAAAATTCTGGATATCTATCGTCTGAATTATGAATGTGAAAACAACTTGTGTTATCGGATGACAGAAGGATATGGAAAGCTGTTTTATCAAAAAGAACAGAAAAAAACGGTTGATATCCCGGATAATCTGAGAAAAAGCACAACCAATCTGATTGAAAATCCAAAATTGATGCTTCATACCAATATCTGGAAGAGAATTGAAGGGGAAATCAGGAAACTTCAGGTTGCGGAACTGAAAAAGTATTATAACTTTGTGCTGGGGCTTATCTATTCTGCCGTTTCTTCTTCAGATAAGGAAAAGACGGATGTTGAGGCAGAAACGGTTTCTTTTTATGACATGGCTTCTATAGAACAATATGTAGAGTTTATAAAACGCAAGCTGTTGTTATATGTGGAATTTCTGGAGAAAAAAGAAAATCAGGGAAATATAATGGATGAGGTCTGTGAATATATTGATCAGAATTTTACAGAAAAACTGGTGCTTTCTGAAATTGCAGACAAGTTTTTCATAAGTTATTCTCATCTGAGCAAAATGTTTCATGAAACTTATGGGGTGTCGTTTCAGGAATACCTGATTTCTAAAAGAATGGAATATGCGGAACAGCTTTTGCAGTGTCCGACCATGAATCTTCAGGAAATCTCGGAAGCAGTAGGGTATAACAACGTGTTTAATTTTTCAAGAGCCTTTAAAAAATATTATGGGGTGTCACCTACATTTTATAAAAAGGCCGGAAAAGGAGAGTGAAATATGCTATATACGTCAGTAAATACAGATTATAACAATGATATACAAAACTGGACTGATATTGAGCACCAGATCCGATGTCTCGCTGAGACTGGTTTTACCCATACATCATGGATGCACAACTGGAATGGGGAATATCTTTACAGCCCGAGTGAAATGTTTTATGCAAGAGATCTGCTGCGGCATTATGGTCTGAAATCACATACGATTCACGCAACGGAAGGAAGTTTTCGTAAAGATTATAAAAGTTCCAATGGATATATCCGTGAAGCAGGCGTGGATCTTTTGAAAAACAGAATTGATCTTTGTACTCATATTGGGGCAGACACCATGGTTTTACATATGGCGATACCTTTCAGAGAGTTTCGAAAAAGGAAAGAAACAGAGAAGGAATTCTATGAGCAGGTTTATAAATCCTTTGATGAGGTGCAGCCATATGCCAAAGCAGCAGGAGTAAAGATTGCGGTGGAGAACCTTCTTTTTGCTCCGGCGGAATATCAGAGGAATCAGTTTGAAAGACTGTTTGACCGATATGACAAAGACTTTGTGGGATTGTGTTTTGATTCCGGTCATGCAAGTATCATGTTTCAGGATAATTATTATGAACTGTTGGAAAAATATCATGATCGCCTGTATGCTACTCATTTGCAGGATACAGATTCTTTGCCAAGGGAAGATCTGGATGATGATAAAAAAGTATTGTCTGCGGATAAACACAGATGTCCGTTTACCGGCGTATTGGACTGGGATCGGATTGCTTACTGGATTGCCCGTGCACCAATTGATCTGCCGGCTGATTTTGAAGTATGTCTTCAGTATGGAAAGAAATATACATCACCGGAGCAGGAGATGGCAGATTTAAAACAGGCATATTCTTATGCAGAGAGATTTTATCAGATGGTATTGGATGAAAAAGCAAAGATAGAATAATAAACAAAGAATAGCAAAAACAGGAATGGAGAGGGAATTGCAAATTGGCAATACCCTCTTCATTTTTATCTAAAAATATGATATTCTATAAACATTTATGGGCAGCTTTTGAATCATGCTCTAGAGATAGGAGGCATTCTATGAAATTAACACAATTGTTGGAACGTTTGGAATATACATGTCTGCAGGGAACCATGGACAGAGAAATAGAAGAGATTGTTGCGGATTCCCGGAAGGCAAAAGAAGGCTCTCTTTTTATCTGTATCCGGGGAGCTGTGGTTGATGGCCATACATTTGCGCAGACAGTAGCACAGCAGGGTACAAAAGTTATTGTTGTGGAAGAGGCTGTGGATGTGCCGGAGGATGTGACCGTGATCCAGGTGAAGGATACCCGTTATGCTATGGCAGTGATCGCAGCTGCATATTATGGTTATCCGGGAGACAAACTGAAAGTAATCGGTATTACCGGTACAAAAGGAAAAACCACAACCACTTATATGGTAAAATCTATTTTGGAAAATGCGGGATATAAAGTGGGACTGATCGGGACCATTGAGACTATTATTGGGGATACGGTGATTCCGTCTGCCAATACCACACCGGAGTCTTTGCTGGTGCAGAAGTATTTCCGGCAGATGTTGGATGAGGGACGCGACTGTGCAGTTATGGAGGTTTCTTCTCAGGGACTGATGCTTCACAGAACAGCAGGTTTTCAGTTCGAGATCGGTATCTTTACCAATATTGAACCAGATCATATCGGACCGAATGAGCACACCAGTTTTGAACATTATCTGGAATGTAAGAAGATGCTTCTTCGTCAGTGTAAGATCGGTATCGTCAACCGGGATGATGAGCATTTTGAGAAAATCGTGGATGGACATACATGTACCCTTGAGACGTATGGTTTCTCACCGGAAGCAGATCTGCGGGCTGTGAATCCGAAGCTTGTGACAGGAAAAGGTACATTGGGGATTTCCTATCAGCTTGACGGGCTGCTGCATTTCCCTGTAGAGATTGATCTTCCGGGCAAATTCAGTATTTATAATTCGCTGACAGCTATCGCTATCTGCCGTCACTTTAACGTATCTGAGGAAAATATCCAAAAAGCACTGAAGGTGGCGAAGGTAAAAGGCCGTATTGAGATGGTGAAGGTATCGGATGAATTTACTTTAATGATTGACTATGCACACAATGCCATGAGTCTGGAAAGTCTTCTGACAACGCTGAAAGAGTACCATCCGCATCGTCTGGTATGTCTGTTTGGATGTGGAGGAAATCGTTCCAGAGACAGAAGATTTGAGATGGGAGAGGTTTCCGGAAAGCTGGCAGATCTTACAATCATTACTTCAGATAATCCGAGAAATGAAGAACCTCAGGCTATCATTGATGATATTAAAACCGGTATCAGCAAGACAGACGGTAAATATGTGGAGATTATTGACAGGAAAGAAGCGATTGCCTATGCAATCCATCACGGGGAGCCGGGAGATATCGTAGTGCTGGCAGGTAAAGGACATGAAGATTATCAGGAAATCAAAGGAAAGAAATATCCTATGGATGAGAGGGTATTGATTCAGGAAATCCTGGAAGAAGATGCCGGAAAACGGTAAAGGCGGACCGAATGAGTGAACAGAGATGGTTTGCCGACATTATTGTAGATATTACCAGCGAAAAACTGGATCGTACATTTCAGTACATCATTCCCGGAGATATGGTCAGTGTTTTGAAACCGGGGATGCAGGTGAAGGTTCCTTTCGGCAATGGGGGGAGAACAATCCGCGGATATGTGATTCAGATTACAGATCGTCCTTCCTATGAGATAGAAAAAATGAAGGAAATTCTGGAGGTGGAGGACAACGGCAACAGTATAGAGTGTCGGTTGATCGCACTGGCAGCATGGATGCGGAAGCAGTATGGTTCTACTATGATTCAGGCGCTTAAGACAGTGCTTCCGGTAAAACAGAAGATAAAGCAAAAGGAAGAACGATGGATTACTCTCAACATATCCAAAGAGGAAGCGCAAAAACAGTTGGAGGAATATAAAAAGAAGCACTATGTGGCAAGACAGAGGATTCTGGAAGCGGTGCTTCATGAGGAACAGCTTTCGTATACGTTGGCTGTGAATAAACTCCATGTGACTGCCAGTGTTTTAAAAACAATGGAGGAGCAGGGAATTTTCCGCATCCGTTCTCAGACGGTATATCGTAATCCTGTGAAAGAGAATGGCAGTGAACAGGCAACCTTCACTCTGACGGATGAACAGCAGAGAATTGCGGATGAGATCCGGGAAGGATGGAAGCATAAAGATAACCGGCCGTGTCTGATCCGGGGTGTGACAGGAAGCGGGAAAACTCAGGTCTATATGGAACTGATGGATACTGTTCTCAAAGAAGGCAAACAGGTGATTTTGCTGATTCCGGAGATTGCACTGACCTATCAGACCGTTTTAAGATTTTATCACAGATTTGGAGAACGAGTGTCGGTTCTTCATTCCCGGCTGTCACCGGGGGAGCGGTCAGATCAGTTTGAACGGGCAAAAAAGGGAGAGATTCAGATTATGATCGGTCCGCGGTCTGCACTGTTTACTCCATTTCCCAAACTTGGGCTGATCCTGATTGATGAGGAACACGAAACTTCCTATCAGAGTGAGACTACTCCCTGTTATCATGCCAGGGAGACAGCCATTGCCCGGGCAGAGCTTGAGGACTGCTATGTGGTGCTTGGAAGTGCAACACCTTCTGTGGATGCATATTACCGGGCAAAGAAGGGTGTCTATCGCCTGTTTGAAATGGATCGCCGCTATGAAAACAGAAGTCTTCCCACGGTATATATGGTGGATCTTCGGGAAGAATTAAAAGAGGGAAACCGTTCGATTCTCAGCAGTAGGTTATACCAGGGGATTGCAGAAAGACTTCAGAAAAAGGAACAGGTGATGCTGTTTTTAAACCGTCGTGGATATGCGGGATTTATGTCCTGCCGCTCCTGTGGAAGTGTAATGAAGTGTCCGCACTGTGACGTATCGTTGTCTCTTCACAGACATGGGAGGATGATTTGCCATTACTGTGGATATGAAACCGGGCAGCCGGAGCATTGTCCCAAGTGCGGTTCTCCTTATATTGGAGGATTTCGTGCGGGAACCCAGCAGATAGAGGAGATTGTGAAAAAAAATTTCCCCAGGCCAGAGTTCTAAGGATGGATCTGGACACCACGAAAAAAAAGGAAGGTCATACACAGATTTTATCAGCATTTGCCAATCAGGAGGCAGATATCCTGATCGGCACGCAGATGATCGTAAAAGGGCATGATTTTCCCAAGGTAACCCTTGTTGGTGTGCTTGCGGCAGATTTATCTTTGAATATCAGTGATTATCGGGCAAGTGAGAGAACATTTCAGCTTTTAACACAGGCTGTGGGCCGGGCTGGACGGGGTGAGACACCGGGAGAAGCCGTGATACAGACCTATCAGCCGGAGCATTACAGTATACAGGCAGCGATTCGTCAGGATTATCCGGGCTTTTATCAGGAAGAAATTGAATACCGGCAGCTTATGTCCTATCCGCCGGTTTCTAATCTATTTGCTGTCAGAGGCAGCAGTATGGATGAGGAGCTTTTGAACGCAGGAATGAGATATATACGACAATTTCTCAGGAAAGTGGATGTGAAGGGACAACTGCAGATGATCGGACCGGCAGATGAACCGGTGTCGAAAGTGGCAGATATGTACCGAAAAGTATTGTATGTAAAACATGAAGATATGGAACAGCTTCTTGCAGCCAAGGATAAGCTGGAACAGTATATTGAAATCAACAGCGGTTTTAAGAATATAAGAATACAATTTCAGTTTAATCAATAAGAAAAATCAAAAGATAAAAAGAAAGTGGAGGATGAATTATGGCAATTCGTAAAATAAGAACAATGGGAGACCGTATTTTGACAAAAAAATGTCGTCCGGTGGAGGAAATGACACCGAAGATTCAAACACTGATTCATGATATGCTGGATACTATGTATGATGCATGTGGAGTGGGTCTGGCAGCACCCCAGGTGGGAATTTTAAAAAGAATCGTGGTAATCGATGTGGATGACCATCCTTGGGTGTTGGTCAATCCGGAGATCACAGAAACTTCCGGTGAGCAGACAGGAGATGAAGGATGTCTCAGTCTTCCGGGAAAAAGCGGAACGGTTACCAGACCGAATGTAGTTACCGTAAAAGCTTATGATGAAAATATGGAGCCTTTTACACTGACCGGCGAGGGGCTGCTTGCAAGAGCCATCTGTCATGAGTGTGAACATCTGGATGGTATCATGTATGTGGAACATGTACAGGGAGAACTTCGGGATGCACAATATGAAGAAGAGGATGAATAACAGATGAGAGTTGTATTTATGGGTACTCCGGATTTTTCCGTGGGAACTTTGCGTGAATTGGTGAAAGCAGGGTATGAGGTTGTAGGTGTAGTCAGTCAGCCGGATAAACCGAAGGGAAGAGGAAAAAGTCTTATGCCCACACCGGTAAAGGAAGCTGCCCTGGAACTGGGACTTCCGGTTTATCAACCGAAAAAAGTCAGAGATCCTGAGTTTATGGAAGTTTTGCGGGAATTGGCACCGGAGGTTATTGTGGTAGTAGCATTCGGACAGATTATTCCGCAGTCGATTCTGGAACTGCCAACCTATGGATGTATCAATGTCCATGCCTCTCTTTTGCCAAAATATCGAGGGGCAGCACCGATTCAGTGGGCGGTGATTGACGGGGAACCGGAGTCGGGTGTTACAATCATGAAGATGGATGCGGGACTTGATACAGGAGATATGATAAGTAAAGTAGTTGTTCCCATCGAGAAGGATGAGACAGGCGGAAGTCTGTTTGACAAACTGAGTGAGGCTGGAGCGAAGCTTTTGGTGGATACGCTGCCGTCTATAGTTGATGGTACGGCTGTGTATGAAAAACAGCCGGAAGAAAGCACAACACCGTATGCGGCTATGATTCAGAAGCAATTGGGAAATATTGACTGGGAACGGCCGGCAGTGGAAATTGAGCGGCTGATCCGTGGATTAAGTCCGTGGCCCAGCGCATTTACAAAATTAAATGGTAAAACACTGAAAATCTGGAGGGCACAGGTGATGGATGAGTCTGAAAAGGACAGTGATGCTGTGCCTGGAACCGTACTGAGGACCGATGCAAATGGATTATGTGTAAAAACCGGTCTTGGAGTTTTGAATATTACAGAGCTTCAGCTTGAAGGAAAGAAAAGAATGGATACACCGGCATTTCTGCGTGGCTATACGGTAGAGCCGGGAAGTATTTTGCCTGATTGATAAGAAAAGAGGAGATTGCAGATGTATTACGGAATGGGTTATGGTATGTTCATGGATCCTACTTATGTACTGGTGTTGATTGCAGCATTGATCGCCCTGGCAGCTTCTGGCTACTGTACATCAACCATGAAACGATACAGATCAGGAGGAAGAACCAGTGGAATTACTAAAGAGTATGCTGCAAAAGGACAAAGATGAGTTTAAGAGAATTGCGAATCGTCTTTTGAGCCATTGCTTTTTGTGCAAAGGAAATGTAAGCAACAAATCTGATTATTATTTTGTGCTGAAATACCGTACGGAATTTCAGGAATATTTATCCATACTAGGATATCGCCTTGAAATCAGTGAGGAGTTTGGCGTGATTCAGCTGACCAATCCACAGAATTATAATCGGTTGAACATGAAATTATATGAATCCATTATTTTGCTGATTCTTAGGATTCTCTATGATGAGAAGAGACGGGAACTTTCTGTCAGTGATGAGGTCATTGTAAATCTGGGAGATATTCAGGACAAGTATTTGAGTTTACAAATTCGTGAGAAAATGATTGATAAGACAACCATGCGAAATGCGCTTCAACTGTTTCGCAGATTTCAACTGATTGAAATGTTGGATAAAGATTTGGGGAGCGAGGAATCCAGAGTACTGATCTATGATTCGATTATGATGGCAGTACGGGTGGAAGATATCAAACAAGCATATGAAAAACTGGAGTTATATAGAAAGGGGAAGAAATCAGATGAAGAAATTGATGAGAATGAAGCTGATTAATTGGCATCGGTTTGAAGACTGTACGATTGATTTTGGAGATTCTACCCTTATCTCTGGGGAAAACGGCGCTGGAAAATCCACACTTCTGGATGCCATTCAGTTTGTGGTCACTTGCTCCTCAAACTCTTTTAATAAAGCAGCACACGAAAATGGTAAGAGAAAGCTAACGGGATACGTTCGTTGTAAAACAGGACGTGAAAGCAAACCTTACGAGTACGGACGATATGTTTTTAAAAGGAAATACACCCCGTTCTATTTCTGAATTTCGTATAGCAAATAAATCCATACGTCAATGGTGTAAAACACAGATAGAAGCGAAAAAAATGATAAAGTCAAGATTTGGAAGGATTGACGACAAATTTTTTAGCCTGATTCCAAAAGCTTTGGCATTTAAGCCTATTGATGATATTAAGGATTTTGTTTATTCCTATGTACTGGATGAGAAAGAAGTAAATATAGAAGTACTGCGTGAAAATGTGCGTACTTATCAGGATCTGGAACGCACATTGGAGAATGTGAAAAAACGAATGGAGAAACTGGAACGCATTGACAAATTTCATCACGATGTAAAAGAGTGTATGAGAAAGGACCGGATGTATGAATTTTATCTGTCACAGGCAGAGGTGGATATTTCTAAAGAGAAAATTCAAAGACTGGAAGCCGACGTTCGTGCAGAGGAATATCGAGGACAAGAAATACAAAAAAATTTAGATGCGATATCAAAGGAGAAAGAACAGAAACTTCAATTGGAAACCAATTTGCGTCTGGAATTGAAGCAAAATAAGGATTATATTGCATTAGAAGAGCAGGAAAAAGAGAAAGTTCGCTTGAAAGATGAAGAAAAGAAGGCGCTTTTGGATAAAAAAGAATTGTTGGATAGTGTGAAAAAGGCGATTCATAAAGTACATCGACTGTTGGAAGTAAAAGACGTATCTTCCAGTGTACGGAAATATGGGGATATGCTTGAAAAGATTGACAGAATTTCTGATGTTTCTCAGGTAAAAATGTGTACAGAAAGTGTCATAAAGTACAAAGTGGAAATGTATGAACGTGTACAAAGGAAGATTGCAGAAGTACAGATCAGACAGGAAAAGCTAAGAGGAGAAAAACAGGAACTGGATAGGAAAATAGAGGATTTGGAGCGGAAAAAATTGTCCTACCCATCTGCGGTAAATAGAGTGTTGGAGGAAGTTATGATAAATTGCGCAGAGAGAAAAGCGCTTATGGAGTAGGTCTTATCAATACACAGAAAATGGAAGAATACGATAAGGTTCCAGAAGGAACCCTTGCAACAGTCGTGACTTCAAAAAATAAATATGCGAAGCGTTTTATTAATATGATTTTAGGAAAAGTTCAGATGTGTGAACGGTATAGTGATTTGAAGAAATATCCTACGTCCATTACAAAAGAATGTATGAAATACCAAAACCGAGTTGCCAGTGCAATTAAACCGGAGATTTTCAATGTACCTTTTATTGGAAAGCATGCGTTTAAAATTCAGCTTGAACAGACAAGATGTGCGAGAAGTGAGTTAAATAAAACAATAGAACAGGTGCAGAAGCAACGCGACAATCTGGAATCTATGCTGGAACCGCTCTCAACAGAACCGGATGTGGATGTAAAATATAGGTTGTCGATCTTAACAGAACTTTCTCGAATCCAAAATGGAATTCAGCGGTGTGAGGAGAATATCCAGACGTTAAAGAAAAATGCCTCGTTTATTCAGAAACAGATACAGTTAGAGACCTTAGAGAGTATACGGGGTGAACTTGAGAGAGAAGCTAGCGAATTGGAACGAAAGATTGGCGGGATTGGAGAAAATATAAAGAATAAAAAGAATCAGATTGCCATCGAACTGAAAAATCAAAAGGATTATCAGTCGTACGTTGCAGAGATTGCAGCTATGGCAGGAGAAGAATTGTTTTCATGGAAAAAAGAATATGAAAAGCAGACATCGGATAAATCCTTTGAACAGTTTAAGGAGAATTTCGGAAGACGGCGGAAAGCCAATGAAACCCAGCGTCATGATTCGGAAAGTAATATGATTGATCAGATGATTAATTATAAGACAGAGCATAGTTTTGGCGCAGCGGCAAATATGGAGGGATTCCCGGAATTTGCTGCTGTATATGACAGACTTCGTACTTCAGAGATTTTAGAATACGAAGAAAAGGTAGAATCAGCCAGAACAGCGGCAGAGGATGAATTTAGAGAGCAGTTTCTCGCAAAGTTGCAGGAGAATATGAAGCAGGCACAGAGTGAATTTAAGGAATTAAATAAAGCCCTAAAGGATATTGCCTTCAGTAATGAGAAATATGAATTTTTATATATGCCAAGTAAAAAATATCGGAATTATTACGAAATGATTATGGATGATTTTAATATGATGCAAGGAGAGTCTATTTTCAGCGGTCTTTTCCATGAAACACATAAAGAAGTCATTGATGAATTGTTTGAACGTTTGGCTATCCATAATGAAAATCAGGCGAAGACTCTGGATGAGTTCACAGATTATCGTACTTATATGGATTACGATATTAAAATTATACACAGTGATGGAAGCTATTCTTATTATTCAAAGGTATGTGAAGAAAAGAGCGGTGGCGAGACGCAGACTCCATTTTATGTGACAGTAGCGGCTTCTTTTGTGCAGCTTTACAGTAATAATATTGGTGGAGAGGCGGCTGGGCTTGTGATGTTTGATGAAGCCTTTAACAATATGGATGATGAGAGAATTGGCGGAGTGCTGGAATTTTTGAAGAGACTGCCTCTTCAGATGATTATCGCTGCGCCTCCGGATAAGATTCAGTATATTGGTCCGGCATTATCGGAGACACTTTTAGTTATGACAGACGAAAAAGTAAGTTATGTGGAGGAATATCATAATGGCGCACTATGATGTTAAAATTTTGGAAAGCCTTCTGGATTCTTATGAAAGAAGTCTTTTGTCCAAGGGGAAAAATAAAGTGATGATTCATATTGCATTTCCTTTTACCAAGAAAACAATACCGGAATATTTTAATGAAAGTTCTCTTGCTTATGATGAAATCCATGGAGTTGTAAAGGAATTGGAACAAAGAGGCTTTCTGGAGATTGTGTGGAAGAAAGGAAAAGAGGGGCACATCATTCAGAAAGTCCTTTTGAAAGAGGAGGAGATAG
This sequence comes from Eubacterium sp. UBA3279, assembly GCA_002361775.1. Taxonomy (GTDB): domain Bacteria; phylum Bacillota; class Clostridia; order Lachnospirales; family Lachnospiraceae; genus Oliverpabstia. The sequence continues at coordinate 1,443 of DETV01000096.1, read as the reverse complement.
AGAAGGTATATGCTTATCTGCGAAGGACACCAAAAGCAGATTATATAGTTCAGCATCTGCAACTGTTAGATTCCTGGAAGCAGGAAGAGGAGGAAGGTTTCGTTGTTTGGAAATTTGTTGATTATCTGAAAGAACGGATACAAGAAGGAAAAACGGTAAAGGAATTTGTTGATTTACCAGATTTAGAGAAAACAAAGAGAATTTTAACGGCGCTTTCTTGTGTGGAGAAGAATAGAGAGTTCTGTTATATTCGGGAGTTTTCAATTCGGCATTTTGCAGATTCAAAGGTGTTTGAAAATCTGTTCGGAGTTCTGGGAAAAATTATGCGGCGTTTTCGGGTAGAATTTGCAGATATGGATATTTACCAGATTCTTGCGGAATACAATATTTACCATACGCCGGATTATGTGTATCTAAAAGGAGAAGGAATACTTGACTTTCAGAAAGGGATGGAGTCAAGGATAAATCTGACTTATTTGGAACAGGGGATTGGTATTTCCGGGGCAGATATAGAAAAGGTCAGGATTTCGGGAAAAGTGAAAAAGGTAATTACCATTGAAAATCTGACTACATTTTTCAGATGGCAGGAGAAGAATAGCCTGCTGATCTACCTTGGAGGCTATCATAATTCTGTGCGAAGAGAATTGTTGTGCAGAGTGCATCAGGCACTTCCGGATGCGAAGTATCTACATTTCGGTGATATTGATGTGGGAGGTTTTGAGATTTACAGAGATTTGTGTGAGAAAACAGGGATTCCTTTTCAAACGTATCATATGGGGATTTTAGAACTTCAGTATTATCAAGAGTATACTAAGAAACTGACAGAGAATGATCAAAAACGATTGAACAGTTTAATGGAGAAAGAATGGTCAGGTCAGAAGGAAATTGCACAGGTTTTGCAGTATATGGAAAAGAAATGTGTGAAACTGGAGCAGGAGATTGTTCGGGACTATCAATCCTAAATATTGATATTGATGTAAAAATAGTATACAGGATTTGAAAAAAAGTGTAAATAAGACAGAGGGGAAATTTTGCGCTTTTTTACCGAAGTGTGAATCTGGTAAGGGAGAAAAAATGTCAGGGAAGTTACCCAGGCCGGATTTTGGATGGACTGACTACAGGTTCAAAATAAATGATGATTTTGGGATGCTTCATGAAACAACCCTGTAGAGGTACTTGTGACCTCTATATTTTTTATGCCGATTGTGGTATACTACTGTCGTATGCCCTGATGAATCGTCCAAGTAGTTTCAGGTTGTGTTGATGCGTGTTACATAGTCGCAAAATCCAGTTTTGTGACCTAAATTCGTGTAAGAGCAATAATTCAATACTCAACCAGATTTTTAGGGCAAAATTACACGAATAAATTTTGAAATTACACGAATTTGTGGCTGATAGTAATCATAACAAATGCGTGAAAAAAGGAGCTTCTTGTATAATTCA